>DASTFB010000062.1 GCA_035709005.1 Candidatus Methylomirabilota bacterium
GCCGGGCTCGCCGACCACGGCCACGACCTGGCCGCGCCCGACACGCGCCTGATCGAGGGCCTGCTGCAGCTGGTCGAGCTCGGTCTCGCGCCCGACGAACCGCGTGAGCCCCCGACTGGCGGCGGCCTGGAAGCGCGAGCGCACCGTGGCGGCGCCAACGAGCTCGCACACATCGAGTGGGGCGTTCAGTCCCCGGATCGGCCGGGGCCCGAGCGACTTCACGACCACGTAGCCCTCGACGAGCGCGAGCGTGTCGGGCGTGATCAAGACCGACCCCGGTATCGCCATCTGCTCCATACGCGCGGCGAGATGTGTGGTCTGACCAACCGCGGTGTAGTCCATGCGCAGATCGCTGCCGATCACACGCACCACGACGTCGCCCGAGTTAAGGCCGAGCCGAATCTGGATCGGCACGCCTTCGGCTCGGTGAACGCGTTCCGCGTACTGCCTCGCCGCGTCCTGCATCCGCAGAGCCGCATAGCAAGCGCGGACGGCGTGATCCTCGTGCGCCAACGGCGCCCCGAACAGCGCCATGATGCCATCACCCATCACTTGATTGACGGTGCCCTCGTAGCGGTGGACGGCTTCCATCATCCGCTCCAGCACCGGGTCCAGGAGCCTCCGGGCCTCCTCCGGGTCCCGGTCGGCGAGCAGCTGCATTGAGCCCTTCAGGTCGGCGAAGAGGACGGTGACCTTGCTTGCGCTCGCCTTCCAGGGCCCCTTGGACGTGAGGATCTTCTCGGCGAGGTGCTTCGGAGTGTAGGAGTCGGGCGAGGCGAACGTCTTAGAGGGCGCTTCCGTTAGGGGCGCTCCACAGTCACCGCAGAACTTCTTCCCCGGAGGGTTAGCGACTCCGCAGTTCGGGCAGGCCGACATCAGCCGGGCCCCCGCACTCGCCACAAAATGTCTGCCCTGTGGGGTTGTCGTGTTTGCACCGGGGGCATCTCATCACAAGGCCTGCAGTTCCCGCTCCGCCTGCTCCAGCCAGAACCGCATGTCCATCTCGCGGTACATTGTCGTCGCCGCGGTCAGGTGCTCCCTGGCCTGGTCGCGCTTGCCACTGCGCGGGTAGAGCTTGCCGAGGCCGAGGTGACAGCGGGCCGCCAGTGGCCGCATCTCAAGATCTCGTGATAGCGCGGCGGCGGCAAGCCAGTGTTTCTCGGCGCGACCATAGTCGGGGGGCCGGAGCCCCATGGATGCCTCTGCAAGCGTTCCGTGCGCATAGGCGAGATAACCGCGCTCGCCGTTCTTCTCGGCCAATTCGAGCGCCCGGCTCGCCAGCAACGCCGCCTCGACGGCGTTTCCCGCGAGCAGGTGGCCCTGGGCCAGCGAGAGCCGCCGCGTGGACTGGGTGGTGGTGCCGCGCATGGTCACGTGAAGATCGAGCGCCTCTTGCAGGAGGGGGAACGCCTCGACGGTCCGTCCGGCGAGCGCGTAGGCCAGTCCCAGGGAGTCCGTGAGGAACGGCAAGACCAGTCGCATATTCCAGAGCCGGGCGAGCTCGAGGCCGCGCTCCAGTAGGGGTACCGCCCGCTCGAGATCTCCTCGGCGCAGGTGGGCTCGCCCCAGGCCCATGTGCGCCGAGACGAGGCTCGAGGCATGGTTGGAGCCCTCGGCGATCCGCAGGGCCTCGTTTGCATGTTCGATCGCCTCGTTGAAGAGGCCCAGCTCGACCAGACCCACCGCCAGCCATGTCCGCGAGTGGACGGACACGAGGTACGGAAGGCCAAACTGCTCGTTGAGCATCTCGGGGCCAAGCGTGGCCACGTTCCTCCGGAAATGCGCAGTCGCGCGACCATACTGTCCGGTGTCGTAGTACACGTGGCCCAGGTAAATGTTGGTGGCCAGCAGGATGCCCAGATCGCCCTCAACCTCCGCGGCGGCCAGTCCGCGTCGGCCTGCCTCGAGCGCCTGTTCGTAATCGCCGACCTGACGGAAGTAGTCGGTCAGGTACGCGCAGACCCGGCCGAGTCGGCGGCGATCTCCCAGGGCCGCGGCGAGGCGCTCTGCGGCCCGGAGCCGCTCGAGCATTCGACTGAACTCACCGAGCAGTAGGAGTGCGCTGCGGGTATCGAGATGGAGGTCGACGGCGAGCGCCCGGGCGTCATCCGTCTGCGGCAGCCGCTCGAGCGCGCCGATGGCCTGTTCGAGCCAGTGCACGGCCTCCCGATGTGACGAGGCGGCGATAGCCTTCACGCCGGCCTGCCGAGAGTACGTGACCGCCTTCCCCCACGCTTCGCCACGAAACGCGTGGTGAGCCAGCCGTTCGACGTGCTCGGGCAGCCGATCGGGATAGAGCCGCTCGATGGCGTCAAGGATCTGGCCATGGAGAGTGCGCCGTCGGTCCTGGAGCAGACTGCCATAGGTCACATCGTGGGTCAGGGCGTGCGTGAAGGTGTACTCGAGGTCCGGGAAGATGCCCACCTCGTACAGGAACTCGCCGCCCTGCAGGCGCGCAATCGCGGCGTGTAGCTCATCGTCGGCGTGCTCGGCAATCGCCTGGAGCAGCGCGAACGGGACGTCCTTCCCGACTACCGACGCCATTTGCAGGATTGCTTTATCCCGCGGCGGCAGCCGGTCGATGCGGGCGGCCAGAACCGCCTGCACCGTCGGCGGGATCTCGATGGTCGGGAGCGGCCGCGCCAGACGGTAGGCGCCGCGCTCGCCGAGCAGACACCCTGTTTCGACGACCGCCCGCACGCTCTCCTCCAGGAAAAACGGGTTGCCTTCCGCCCGTGCGATCAATGCGCGCTTGAGCGGATCGAGGCTGGCGTCGGGCCCGAGCAGCGCGCCAAGGAGCTGCTCGGCGGTCTCAGGCGGCAAGGGGTCCAGCCGGAGCTGCGTGTAGCAGGTGCGGCTGCCCCACTGATGCTGGTACTCAGGCCGGTAGGTCACGAGCAACAGCACCCGGGCGGCCGGCAGGCTGTCAACGAGACCATCGAGCAGCGCCTGAGTCTCGGAGTCGATCCAGTGAAGGTCTTCGAAAACCAGTAGCAGCGTCTGGATCTGGCTCTGCCGCAGCAGTAGCCGCTTCACGGCATCGAGGGTTTGCCGGCGGCGCTGGGACGGATCGAGGGCCTGCCAGCCCGGCTCCTCGACGGGGACGTCGAGCAGGGCGAGGAAGGCGGGCAGCGTCTCCCAAAGGGTGTGATCAAGGCTGAGGAGCTTCCCGGTGACCTTCTCGCGGATCTTCCTGACGTTGTCGCGATCCTCGATCTGGAAGTACGCTCTGAGTAGGACGGTGACCGGAAGGTAGGGGGTGGCCTTGCCGTAGGGCACCGAGCTGGACTCGAGCACGAGCCAGTCCTTGGTCCGGTGGGGGTGGGTGAACTCCCAGATGATCCGGGACTTGCCGACTCCCGGCTCGCCGACCAGCCCGACTACCTGGCCGTGACCGGCGTGCGCCCGCTCGAGGCCCTGCCGGACGGCGGCGACCTCGACGTCGCGACCAACGAACCGCGTAAGTCCTCGCGCGGCCGCGGCCTGAAGTCGCGTGCGCGCGAGCTCGGCGCCAGTGAGCTCGAAAACCTCGATCGGCTCAACAACCCCTTTGACGGTGACCGGGCCGAGCGGCTTGACCCCAACGTACCCCTCGGCCAGCGCTAAGGTTCCCGCCGTCATCATGATGGACCCAGGCATGGCCATCTGCTCCATCCGGCCGGCCAGGTGGGTGGTTTGACCCACAGCCGTGTAGTCCATGCGGAGATCCGAGCCGATGGACCGGACTACTACCTCACCCGAGTTCACGCCGACGCGTATGGAGATGGGCACGCCAGCGGTACGCTGGACCCCTTCGGCATACCGTTTCACCGTCTCCTGCATCCGGAGCGCGGCATAGCAAGCGCGCACCGCGTGGTCCTCGTGCGCGAGCGGCGCGCCGAAGAGTGCCATGATCCCGTCGCCCATGACCTGGTTCACCGTGCCCTCGTAGCGGTGAACGGCCCCCATCATCAGTTCGAGCACGGGGTCGAGGAGCTTCCGCGCCTCCTCGGGATCCCGGTCAGCGAGCAGCTCCATTGAACCTTTGATGTCGGCGAACAGCACGGTGACCTGCTTGCGCTCGCCCTCGAGGGCGCTACGCGAGGTGAGGATCTTCTCGACGAGGTGCTTCGGGATATAGGGTTGCGGCGAGGTAAAGCGGCCTTCGGGCTGGGAAGCGGTTAACGCAGCCCCGCAGGAGCCGCAGAACCTCTTACCCGGAGTGACCTCCGCCCCGCAGGAAGGGCAGGTTGTGGCCAAGCGGGCGCCGCAATCCTCGCAGAACCTGAGGCCCTCGCCGTTCTCTGCCTGACAGCGGCTGCACCGCATGACTCTGAGGGTGGCCAGAGTAGCCCTCGACCAAAGGGGGGTCAAGGCGGCCAACTTGGGTCAGGAAGGTGGGTGGGCCACCCTGGGTATGGGTTGCCGGCGGATCGCCGATTCTACGCCGGCGAAGTCGCTCTGGGTCGAAGGTCCTGGAGGCTTTTCGGGGCGGTCTGGGATCTGGATCACGCTGCCACGTTTCGCATCCGCTCGTAGCGACGTCCTGATCACATTTCCGCATTGAGTCTCCTCAAGGGGTAGGGTTCGAAAAAAGGGATCTGCGCGGGGAATCGTCTCGGACGTTGATCGGGCGTGAAGCTTTTTGGGGTGCCGGGGGTTGATGGGACCCCGGAGGAAATTCCAGGTACGCCCCTCTTTTTCGATGGGGCCACCGGAGCGAATGAGCGGCGCTTTTTTAACCGGCAGGGGGGTCGAAGACCCCTGGGCGGGGGCCGAACGAGTCGCGGACCTCTGGACCTCGGATCAGGTCGGGGTTCCGCTCTGCGACGTCGCCTTGCGCGCCTTCGCGCGGGATCGCGGCCGAGACTTACGGTCGGTTCCCCGTCGGGATACGACTGTAAGCTCCGTAACCGGCGGAATATCCGAGAGATCGGGGTGAGAGCTGGGGTTCGGCTGCTAGAACATCGACGGCCTGGACCCGGCGCGCCTTCACCGAGGACGGCTGGTTCCGCACGGGCGACCTCGGCGTGCGCGACGTCGAGGGACGCACGATCTTCCGGAGCCGGCTGCGCGAGATGCTGCGCGTCAGCCACTTCATGGTCGCCCCCGCGGAGATCGAAGCGTATCTGCAGACCCACCCGCGCGTGCACCAGGCCTTCGTGATCGGCGTGCCCGACCCGCGCACCAACGAGGCGCCGGTGGCCTACGTGATCCCGAAGCCGGGCCCGGCGCCCACCGAGGAAGAGCTGATCGCCCACCGCCTGGGCCGGATCGCCTCGTACAAGATCCCGCGGGCGGTCCGCGTCGTCGCCGACGTGCCTCGCACGCCCGGTCCGCCTGGCGACGAGGTGCAGAAGCATCGCCTCCCCGAGCTGTACCTGGCGGAGACGCGCACGGGTTCCTGAGCCCCAGGGCCGTCGATCCGCGGAGCGTGAGCCCCGTGTCGCTCGCGTGATGATTGAGCGCTATTTCGGTCCGAACACATCGATGGCGATACGGCCAGCGTTGACCGCGCAAGGCCAGCCGGCATAGAACGCCACGTGGGTGATCAGCCCCTTCAACTCGGTCTCCGTCACCCCGTTGTCGAGCGCCCTCTGCATGTGGCCCCGCATCTCGTCGGTCCGGTAGAGCGCAGCCAGCATTGCCACCGTGATCAGGCTACGGTCGCGCTTGCTGAGGTCGGGATGCTCCCATACGTCGCCGAACAGCACGTCGTCCCGGAGTTGCCCCAGCTTGGGGATGAATTCGTACACCGTCGGTCTTTTCTGAGCCATGTGTCGATCTCCTCGTGTATGGGTCGCGATGGCGCCCCGCAGCAATTGATGAGGGCGCCCACGCGCCTGGGTACTCGCCTCGTGTCCTTCGCCGGGAAGGGTACCCCGTCCGGACTCAGCGCCGCGCCCGCACTCGCCGCGGAACTTCTGCCCAAACGGTGCCGTGAGGTCAGGGTGTGCGCTCCAAGGGGTCAAGGCTGCCCGAATAGCTGATCGAGGAAGGAGTCCGGATGCGGGAGTATGCGATTCCTCGTCGCCGGTGGCCAGGGCCGGATCAGGGGCCCGCGACTGGAACCCCGGATCAGCTCAGGCCGTAAAAGCCGAGGGCGCCGCCGGCGAGCACCTGGTGCTTCGCCTCCGGGGACAGCGCGCCGAGCCGCTCCCTGAGCATCTGCGGCGCGCCCGGGAAGAAGCCGTCCGAGTGCGGATAATCGGTGGCCCACATGATCTTGTGCGGCCCGATATAGTCGGCCAGCACCGCGATGCTGCTTTCGACCGGCTCGAACGAGATCCAGCAATTGCGCCGGAACAGTTCGCTCGGCCTCGTTTTCGGCGCCGACTCGTTGAAGCCCTGGTCATCGAAGTGCCGGTCCATGCGGTCGAGCCACGGCGCGATCCAGCCGCCACCTGACTCGAGAAACGCGACGCGCAATCGCGGATGACGGTCGACGACCCCACCCCAGATCACGCTCAGCGCGACCAGCATCATCTCCATCGTGTGCGAGATCATGTGGCGCGCCGCGCGGTCCTCCTCGAAGCGGTCGATGCCGACAGTCGGCATCGCGTTGGTCGATCCCTCGTGAAAGCCGATGGAGAAGTCGAGTGCTTCGGCCATCGCCCAGAACGGCTCGTACATCGGGTCGCTGATCATCTTCTTGCCGTGATAAGGGTTGGGCCGCAGGAACCCGCTGCGCATCCCGAGCTTTTCGCGGGCGTAGCGCATCTCGTCGACCGCCAGATCGACCGACTGCATCGGCAGCATCGCGACCCCGAACAGGCGCTCGGGATACGGCGTACAGTAATCGGCGAGCCAGCGGTTGTAGGCGCGGCACATCGCGGCGGCGAGGCCCGGGTCCTCGACGGCGCCTGCGAACAGACCGAGACTGGGATAGAGGAAGGCGGCGTCGATGCCGTCGGCATCCATGTCGACGATGCGCGCGTGCGGGTCGAACCCGCCCCGGCGCCCCTCGGCATACTTCAGGGTCCCGGCCTTGACGATCCCCTGCCGGGCGCCGACGGAACCCAGGCTGCCGATCCCCCGCGGATTGCCGAGCAGCTTGCCTTCGACGCTGAGGCGTTCCTTACCGTTTTCGTCGATGACGAACCGCGGCCGGCGCTCGCGGAATGCGGGATCGATATACCTGTCCCACAGGTCGAGCGGCTCGAGGATGTGGCCGTCCGCGTCGACCACGTTGTACGCGCGCGCCATCGGTAATCCTCCTCCGAAGGAAGCCATCATATACTATCGCACCGCGACTAGCCCTTCTTCGGAGACCAGCCATACGCCTTGGCGCACGCACCGCCCATCAGCATCGCCCGTTCACTGTCGCTCAGGCGGTCGGTCTGACGGAAGGCCTCGACGGCCTGCTCGTAGCTGACGACCGCGAATGCGCGAGTCCAGTCGGTGCCCCACAGGCAGCGTTCGAAGCCCCAGGCATCGAACACGCGGGCGAGCGGGTCCCAGATGTCCGGGAACGGATAGGGTTCCCGGGACAGCGTGCAGGCACCGCTGACCTTGATCACCGCGTTCGGGCGCCGGGCGAGGTCGAGTACCTTCGGCAGGTCGGCCCAGGGCTGCGGCGGGGCAGGCGGCGTCCGGGGCTGCATGATGGCCA
>DASTFB010000063.1 GCA_035709005.1 Candidatus Methylomirabilota bacterium
GGCGTCCTTGATGGCCTCGATCTGGGTGACCAGGCCCCCGATGTCGTCGTAGCCGATGTCGGGCACCTCCTCCAGGGCCAGATCCTCGACCTCGCTCTTGGGCAGCTTCTCGAGCAGGTAGCCGGACTTGGCGTCCATGAGCAGGTGATCGCCCGTCCTCAGGGACAGGGTCCGCAGGGGATCGGCGATGATGCCCACCCTGTCCTCGTCGGCGCGCAGAGTCACGATCGCCCGCTCGGGATCGAGCTGCTCCTTGAGCACGACGACCTCGCCCTGGATCTCGTAGCCGGCGGCCTCGACGATATTGAGGCCTTCGTTGAGGATGATCTCCTGGCCCGGCTTGAGCGTCTTGATCTCGATGTCCCGGTGCGCGTTGACCTTCACCTTCCGGCCCTGCGACAGGATCGTGACGGTTCCGTCCAGGTTGGCCGAGAGGTAGACCCCGTAGGTCGCCGGCGGGGCGCAGAGCTTGTCGACCTCCTCCTTGAGCGCGACGATCTGCTCGCGCGCCTCGGAGAGCGCCTGAGCGAGCTTCTGCTTCTGGCTCTGGGTCTCTGTCAGCTCTCGGTAGAGATCGTGCAACGCCCCGTCGACCGTGGCCGTCGCCTTGCGTCGGGTCGTCTCCTTGGCATCCGCGTCGCGCGTTCCGCCGAGATTCATGTGCGACCTCTCTTGTCGGGCGTTAGACCTGCGGGGCCAGGGCTTGGCCCTGGCGCTCGTCGCCCCTCGGCCGGTGCAAGACCAACGCCATACCGCCCAGGACGCCAAATCAATGTGTTAGCCGGCGCCGTCACGGCAACCAGGTGCTGATTGTAGGTTTTGCAGATCCCAGCGCGTTGCCACCCACGTCCTCGATCACGGTACGCCGTCACCACTGCAGCACGATCCGTCCGATCGGGTCTCCGGCGCGGAGCTGCCGGAAGGCCTCGTTGGCCTCCCGGATGGGCGCGGTGCCGGCGATGACCGCCCTGACGCGGCCGTCGTTCACCAGGCTGGCGGCATCGACCACGTCGCGCACGGAGTGGTTGTGCGAGGCGACGATATGGACCCATCGATAGACCAGCCGGGCCGGGTCGATCGGCACGCTCTGGCCGTAGTGGTAGCCGAGGATCACCAGGCGTCCCCCGGGCCGCAGAAGATCCAGGCACTGCTGGATGACCGGGGGGACCGCCTCGCCGCCTACGATCTCCAGGGCGACGTCGGCGCCCACGCCGTCGGTGAGGTCGAGGACCCTCTTCACCGGGTCGGCGTGCCGGGCGTCGATGGTGTGCAGCGCGCCCAGCTCACGGGCCTTGGCGAGCTTGTCTTCCTTGACGTCGACCCCGATGACGTTGGCCCCCAAATGCCGCAGGATCTGCAGCGCGTGGATGCCCAGGCCGCCCAGACCGAACACCACCGCGGTCTCGCCCAGGTCGACCCGGGCCATGCGGATCGCGTGCAGGGGCGAGCCCAGCGTGCCTCCGATCAGCGAGGCTGCTTCCATCGACACCTGGGGACCGACCTTGACGAGATTGCGCTCGGGGACGGCGACGAGCTCTCCGAAGCCGCCGTCCATCTCGAATCCCAACCGGCCCGGCGAGCTCAAACACATCGCCTCGTGCCCGGCCCGGCACATGCGGCAGCGACCGCAGGTTTGCTTGCAGACCATCACCACCCGGTCGCCCGGCTTGACGCCGGCCACCTCGCTGCCCACGTCGACGACCACACCTGCGCTCTCGTGGCCGAGCCGGAGCGGCGTCTTCGCCGACTTCACGAGGCCGTCGACGATCTTGAGATCGGTCGCGCACAGGCCGTTGGCCTGGGACCGCACCAGCGCTTGCCGCGGGCCGATCTTCGGCTCGGGCACCTCCTGCCAGACCAGCGGCTTGCCGAACTCTTCGAGCACCATCGCCTTCATGGCCGACGCCTCCTTGGCGCGCCCATTCTACGGTCTTGCCGAGCACCGTAGGATCGCCTATCGTCGCGCCGCTATGCGACCGACCTCGGAGGGCCCAGGAACCCCGGCGCTCATCGACGACCTCGTCGCCGCTAATCGCATACTCGCCGATCACGGCGTGGTTGACGCCTGGGGCCACGTCAGCGTCCGGCATGACCGGGATCCCAATCGCTACCTCATGGCACGTTCGCTGGCTCCGCAGTTGGTCACCGCCGACGACATCCTCGAGTACGATCTCGACAGCGTGGCCGTGGACGGGCGAGGACGCAGTCTCTATCTGGAGCGCTTCATCCACGGGGAGATCTACCGGGCGCGCCCCGACGTGCAGGCCGTGGTGCACCACCACTCTCCCTCAGTGATCCCCTTTGGCGTGAGCTCCCAGCCCCTGCGCCCCATCTATCACATGGCGGCCTTCCTCGGCGGCGGGGTTCCGGTCTTCGAGATCCGCAAGTTCGCCGGAATGACGGACTTGCTCGTTCGCGACGCCGCGCTCGGCCGCGCGCTGGCCCAGACGCTCGGCCGCCACACTGCAGCCCTCCTGCGCGGTCACGGGGCAGTCGTGGTGGGTCCGACGATCCAGCACGCCGTCGCCCGCAGCGTCTACATGGAGATGAACGCGCGGCTCCAGCAGCAGGCTATCGCGCTGGGAAGCGTCACCTATCTCGAGCTGGAGGAGGCGCGGCTGGCCGACGGCACAGTCTCCAGCACCTACGCGCGGCCCTGGGAGTTGTGGAAGCGCCGGGTGATGGAGCGTTGAGCATCCAGGACACTGCGCCCGGCACCGCCCCGGCCGTGGCGTCGTGTAGACTAGGCGCGTGACGAGCAAGGGCGCCGGCGCCGGCGATCGCTCGCTGAGCTATCAGGCCGCGGGTGTCCTGGACAACACCCAGCTCGGTCTCAACGGCCTGCTTGGCTGGGTAAACCGCACGAAGCAGTTCCGGCCGGCCGGTCGCCCCGGCCATCCCGTCCTGGACATCGGCTTCTTCGCCAGCGTGGTCGATCTGGGGAACAACCTGGGCCTAGCCCTGTGCACGGACGGCGTCGGTAGCAAAGTGCTGGTCGCCGAGATGCTCCAGCGCTACGACACGATCGGCATCGACTGCGTGGCGATGAACGTGAACGACGCCCTCTGTGTGGGCGCCGAGCCCATCTCGTTCCTGGACTACATCGCCGTCGAGCGGGCGACCCCGCGCGTCCTCGAGGAGATCGCCCGGGGACTTCACCGCGGCGCGGAGCTGGCCGACGTGGCGATCGTCGGCGGCGAGATCTCGCAGATGCCCGACGTCCTCAAAGGGCGCGCCCCCGGCGGGGGCCTGGACCTGTCGGGGATGTGCGCCGGGATCGTCTCGCTCGATCGGATCATCGTGGGGCGCGACGTCGCTCCCGGGAACGTCATCGTCGGGGCCCGAAGCAACGGCGTCCACAGCAACGGGCTCACCCTGGCCCGCAAGGTGCTGTTCGAGCGCGGCGGGCTTGCGCCGGACCAGCACGTCCCCGCGCTGGGTTGTGCGGTCGGCGAGGAGCTGCTTCGGCCGACCCACATCTACGTGCGCCCGGTGGTCGAGCTGCTCTTCAAGCGCGCCGTGCCCGTCCGGGGCCTGGTCCACATCACGG
The DNA here is from genome assembly GCA_035709005.1 of Candidatus Methylomirabilota bacterium. Taxonomy (NCBI): domain Bacteria; phylum Methylomirabilota (SeqCode); species Candidatus Methylomirabilota bacterium. The sequence goes on from DASTFB010000063.1 coordinate 3,551, forward strand.
GGGACGGCCTGCTCAACCTGACCCGCATCGCCGCCAGGGTCGGCTTCCATCTGGACAACTTGCCGCCGTCTCCGCCCATCTTCGAGCTCATCCAGACGCTGGGCGGCGTCCCCGCCCACGAGATGTACTACGTCTTCAACATGGGCATCGGTTTCTGCCTCATCGTGGAGGACGACCCCTCGGTCGTGCGCGCGGTCAGCGATACCTTCGCCGCGCACGGTTTCGAGACGTCCGTAATCGGGAAAGTGGTCGCCGATGAGCGCAAGCGCGTGTTCCTTCCCAAGCAGAACCTCGTCGGCGAACACGACCGCTTCACCGACCTCTAGCCCGTCGTCTTCCTGAATCTCCCCGCGCTGAATCTCCCCGCGAGCCCGGGCGGGTGGCGCCGGAGTGGGACCGGCCCCGCCGCGCACGGGATTCAGGAAGACGCCGGGCTAGGCGTCGATGCCGGCTTAGCGGGCGGCGATGACGTTGCCGTGCTTGTCGAGCGAGGCGCCGTGCTGGCGGGCCGCCTCGAGGACTTTCGGTGACCACTCGACGTGACCCGAGTCGGATCCGCCCAGGATCGCCAGCAGGTAAGCGTCCTCGGTCCCCAGGTTCCGAAAGCCCCGCATGACGCCCGGGGGCACGGAGATGACGTCCCACTGCTCGAGGACGACCTCGTTCTCCGCATCGTCACCCCAGTACACGCCCCAACGTCCGGTCAATGGCATGAACACCTCGACCGTCGGGTGATCGTGCAGACCGACCCGGTTCCCGGGCACCTTCTTGATCAGCGTCAGGTTGAAATCGCGGGCGTCGGTGATCGCCGGCGCCAGCGAAGCGTCCTCGGTCACGCCCCGGCCGATGACGTTGTAGATGAGCCGCTCGTAGCCCGGGATCGCCGTGTCCACGAAGGCGCGGCGGCTGGGCTCGAGGTTGCGGAACCGCGCCACCCGGGTCGCTTCCATCTCCGCCACCGAGATCTGCAGCTTTGCCATGGCAGTCCTCCCCACTCCTTACGCTGGACTGTAGGCCGGGGGCGCGGGGGCCGTCAAGCCGTGCCCGATCGCCGTGCTACCATCTGCCCCTATGGCCCACAAGGGATTGACGTTCGGCATCTTCCTCGCTCCCTTTCACCGACTCGGTGAGAACCCCACCCTGGCCCTCGGCCGGGACATGGAGCTGATCGAGTGGCTGGACTACCTGGGGTACGACGAGGTGTGGGTGGGTGAGCACCACTCGGCAGGCTGGGAGCTCATCGCCGCGCCCGAGGTCTTCATCGCGGCGGCCGCCGAGCGGACCCGCCACATCATGCTGGGCTCGGGGGTCACGAGCCTGCCGTATCACCATCCCTTACTGGTGGCCCAGCGGTTCGTCCTGCTCGACCACATGACGCGGGGCCGCACCATGCTCGGCTGCGGACCGGGGGCGCTGGTCTCGGACGCCTACATGATGGGGATCGAGCCGGTGACGCAGCGTCCGCGCATGGAGGAGGCCCTCGACGCCATCATGCAGCTCCTCCGCTGCGAAGAGCCCATCACCATGAAGACCGACTGGTTCGAGCTGCGCGAGGCCCGCCTGCACCTGGCCCCCTACACCGAGCCGCACTTCCCGATCGCCGTGGCCAGCACGATCACGCCCGCCGGCGTGGTGGCGGCGGGCAAGCACGGCCTCGGCGTGCTGTCGCTCGGCGCCGGCCTGCCGGAAGGGCCGGCGATGCTGGCCAGCCAGTGGAAACTCGCCGAAGACACCGCCGCCAAGCACGGCAAGCGGATGGACCGCAAGCAGTGGCGTCTCGTGGTCAACGTGCACGTGGCCGAGGACGACGAGCTGGCTCTGCGCGAAGTCTCCCGGGCCGAACGGCACGAGACCATCACCTACTTCGAGGAGACGCTGGGCCGACCGCCCGGCCGCGCCGACGACCCGCTGCGCGAGGGCGTGCGCATGGGCACCACGCTGGTGGGCACGCCCGAGACGGTGATCCGCGGCATCGAGCGCTTGCAGGAGTACAGCCAGGGCGGCTTCGGCGGCCTGCTGTTCCGGGCCCACGAGTGGGCCAACCGGGAGCAGACCCTGAAGAGCTACGAGCTGTTCGCGCGCTACGTCATGCCGCGCTTCCAGGGCTCGACGGTAATGCCCGAAGCCTCGAACGACTGGGCGCGCGCCAACCGCAAGACCATCTTCAGCCCCAACGTGGAGGCGGTTCGCCGGGCGTATCTCGACGCTGGCCGGCCGATTCCGGCCGGGTTCCGGCAGCGCACCTCTGGCGCCCGGGACGAGGATCCGTCGCCCCAAGCCTCCTGAGCCCCGCCCGGGGTCTCGCGGTGGACGCCGTCGCCGCCGCATCGTGGGCCATCTGGAGCGACTGGTCGCCGAACTCGGCGGTGGACGCCGGATCCCTTGACAGGCCCGATGCGGTTGGGATACGCCCAGACGCGGGACCGTGGGAACCGGGTGACAACGCCCGAGGGAGGAACCGCCATGAAGCGTGGGAGCTGGTCGCTCATCGGCCTCGTTCTCGTCGTCGCGCTCGCGCTCCCGGCCTGGGCTCAGGAGAAGAAGGTGGTGAGGATCTGGCACACGGAGACCGAGCCCCAGTCGGTCAAGGCCTTCCAGGAAATCATCAACGCCTTCGAGAAGATTCGCCCGGACATCACCGTGAAGCAAGAGGCGCTGGCCTGGGGGGATCTGGAGGCCAAGCTGACGACCGCCCTGGCGGCCGGCGCTCCGCCGGACGCGAGCCATGGGCAAGCCATCACCTGCGCTTCCTTCTACCAGAAAGGGCTCCTGCGCGACCAGGAGGACATCGCTCAGGCGGTGGGGCGAGACAACATCTGGGAGGCCGTGCGGAATCTCTGTCGCTTCGACGGCAAGTATTACGGCATCACCCACTCGCCCAACACGAACCTCCTCATCTACCGCAAGGACGTCTTCAAGCAAAAGGAGCTGAAGCCGCCGGCCACCTGGGACGACTTTCTCAAGGTCGCCCAGGCCATGATGGAGCGGGACAAGGACGGCCGGGTGACGCGCTACGGCCTGTCCCTGCCCGGCACGCCGCTCTTCATCAACATCCTGGTGGCGGAGCTGACCAAGGCCAATGGGGGGCGGCTCTTCGACCCCAAGACGGGGCGGCCCACCTTCACCGAACGGCAGGTCATCGAGATGCTGGACTTCTACAAGAAGCTCAACGACACCGTCCTGCCTCCGGGGTGGCTGGGCCACGGCTATCTCGACACCTTCACCAACCTGGCGACCGGCAAGGCGGCCATGGTCTACCAGGGGCACGGCCGGAGCGCGGGCTACATCGAGAAATACGCGCCCAAGGGGACGGGCGACGTTCAGCACTTCGGGGTGATGCGAAAGCCGCGCGGGCCCTCGGGCAAGACCACGGCGGCCCAGATCGATGCCGAGCCGTGGATGATCTTCAAGAACGCCCGCTACCCCAACGAGGCGGCCGAATTTCTAAAATTCTTCTTCAAGGAAGAGAACTACATCAAGTACCTGCACACCGTACCCATCCACCTGCTGCCCACGCTCAAGTCGGTGCGGAACAGTCCGGCGTACCAGGCCAACGCGATGTACCAGCGGTGGAAGGACTGGGTGGAGATGGATTACTACTACCTGGAGCGGGACCTGGCGAAGCCGACGCTGATCGTGGAGTGGGACGATCTCAAGCTTCCCTTCCTGCTCGAGATCTTCGGATCGAACATCCTCCCCGACATGGTGACCGACGCCGTTCGAGGGATGCCGTCCGCCCAGGCAGCGGCCAGGGCGCAGGCTCGGGCCGAAGAGCTGATCACGAAGCTGGGGCACAAGCGCTGGTAACGCCGGGCTCCCTCGGCCGGGCGTGATGCGCCAGGGGCCGACGGTCACCCACCAGGTGACTGGTCTCCTGACCATTGCGCCCGGCCTGCTGCTGATCCTCGCCCTCACGATCTACCCCGTCGGCTATTCCCTGTGGCTCAGCCTGCTCGACAAGCACTCCTTCTTCCCCGAACAGCGATTCATCGGCCTCGACAACTACGTCTACCTGTGGAGCGATCCGGAATTCTGGACCAGCCTCTGGTACGGCGTGGTGTACTCGGTCTGGACGATCAGCCTGCAGATCCTGTTGGGCGTCGCCGCGGCCCTGCTCCTCAACGAGTCGTTCCGGGGGCGCAACCTGGCGCGGGGCATCGTCCTCTTTCCCTACATGATCCCCACGATCGTGGCGGTCATCCTCTGGAAGTGGCTCCTCAACGACACCTACGGGCTCGTGAACTACGCGCTGATAACGTCGGGGCTCATCCGCGATCCCATCAGCTGGCTGGGCGCCGACCTGATCATGCTCTCGCTCATCGTGGTCAGCGTCTGGCAATTCTTCCCGTTCGTCCTGCTGGCCGTACTGGCCCGGCTGCAGACCATTCCCAGCGAGCTGTACGAGGCGGCCAAGGTGGACGGCGCCTCCGCCGTCCGGCGATTCGTCCACATCACGCTGCCGCACATCAAGGGCATTCTGTTCGTGGTGATCCTGCTTCGCAGCATCTGGATGTTCACCAAGTTCGACACGGTGTGGCTGATGGGGGAGGGGGCGGGCGCGGGCCGCTTCATCCGCACCCTGCCCGTGTATGCCTACATGCGAACGCTGACCTATTACCAGGCCGGCCTGGGGGCCGCTCTGGCGGTGGTCATGTTCGGGATCCTCATGGTCTCCACCATCGTGTACTTCCGCCTGTTCCGGCGGGAGGCGGACATCGGATGACGCCGCGGGCGCGACGGGCGCTGGGGCGCGGGCTGCTCTACGTCGGGGCGGCGCTGCTCGTCTTCCAGGCGGCGTTCCCGTTCCTCTGGATGGCCTCCACGTCGCTGAAGCCGCCCGTCGAAGTCTTCGCCCAGCCGCCGTCCTTCATGCCCGAGGCGCCGACGTGGGAGAACTTCGCGCGGCTGTTCACCTCGACCAACTTCCTGATCTACTTCCAGAACAGCGTGACGGTCTCGGGTCTGGTGGTCCTGCTGACGATGATGGTGGCGGCGGCCGGGGCCTACAGCCTGACCCGCTACCGCTACCCGGGGCGGGAGCAGATCGCCGGCCTCATCCTCTGCACCTACATGTTCGCGCCCATCATGATCGTGATCCCCTTCTTCATCCTCGTGAAGCGGATCGGGATCGAGAACACCCACCTGGCGCTGGTCCTGGCGTTCGCGTCGTTCTGCCTGCCCTTCGCCCTCTGGCTCTTGCGGGCCTTCTTCGCGACGATCCCCGTCGAGCTGGAGGAGGCGGCTCTGGTGGATGGGGCCGACCGATGGCGCGCGGTGGTCCATGTCGTCCTCCCGCTGGCGCTGCCCGGCCTGATCGCCACGGGGATCTTCACCTTCGTCCTGGCCTGGAACGACTACATCTTCGCTCGCATCCTGATCGCCTCCGACGAGCTCAAGACGCTTCCGGTGGGCGTCCAGGACCTCTTCCACTCGGCGCTGATCGACTGGGGGCTTATCATGGCCGCCGGCATGCTCATCACGATCCCCGCCCTGGCCTTCTTCGTCGGGGTCCAGCGGCATCTAGTCGCGGGCTGGGGGAGCGGAGGGCTCAAGGGATGACCATCGGCTTCGGCTTTTCGCTCACCGGCCGGGGCCCCCTGGCGGATCGCGACGCCATTACGGCGGTCGCCCGGCGCGCCGACGAGCTGGGCTACGACTCGATCTGGGTGACCGACCGCTTGCTGATCCCCACCGCCAGTACGTCGGCCTACCCGTACTCGCCGACGGGCGCATTCCCGCTGGGCCCCGACGAGGCTTGGCTGGAGCCGCTGACCACCGTCATGTACCTGCTGACCACCACGCAGCGCATCGCCGTGGGCACGAGCGTTCTGGTCATCCCCTATCGGAATCCGGTCCATACGGCCAAGGCGCTCGCCACCGCCGACTATCTCTCCGGCGGGCGCGTGATCCTCGGCGCCGGCATCGGCTGGTGGCGGGAAGAGTTCGAGAGTCTGGGCGTGCCGTTCGCCGAGCGGGCCGCGCGCACGGTCGAGTATCTGCGGATCATGCAGATGATCTGGACCCAGCCGCGCGTCACGTTCCACGGGCGCTTCGCCCGGATCGCCCAGGCCGGGGGCGTGCGTCCGCACCCGGCGCGCCCCGGCGGGATCCCCATCTGGATCGGCGGCCACAGCGAAGCCGCCCTCCGGCGCGTGGTGGAGGTGGCCGACGGCTGGCACCCGCTCGGCCTGCGGCCTCCCGTGGCGCTGCACCCGCCGGAGATGGGGGTCCGGGTCAAGCGGCTTCACGAGCTGGCCCGAGCCGCCCGGCGCGACCCGGCGACGATCACGGTCTCGTTCAAGGGCCCGCTGAGCTTCGCTGACGCGCCCGGGGCGAATCGCGCTCCCCTGACCGGGTCGGCCGCCCAGATCGTCGAGGATCTGCAGGCCTACGTGGCGGCGGGCGTCCAGCACTTCGTCCTGGACTTCTCGGTCTCCACGGTCCCCCAGATGGTGTCGGTCCTGGAGCGGTTCGCCGGGGAGGTCCGCCCTCAGGTCGCTTGACGCCGGCTTCCGACGCGGCCGGCAACTACACGGACGTGGCGGGGAGCGGCCAGCCAGATGGCCAGGGCCGAGAGCGCGCTGGCGCCGATGGCGATCCAGAAGGCCAGCGTGTAGCTGCCGGTGGCGTCGTACAGCGCGCCGGTCACCCAGGGCCCGATCGCTCCGCCCGCGATCGCCGCCAGCATGAGGCTGCCGAAGATGCTGCCGTAGTGCCGGCCCTCGAAGATCTCCGCGGGGATGGCGCCAACCACCGAGGTGAGGCCATAGCCGAGCAGACCCTGCGACAGGATCATCAAGTAGAGCAGCGGGAGCGTCGGGGTCTGCCGGAGCAGGAGCAGGGCCAGGTAGCAGAGCGCGAACCCGAGGCTGCCCACCGTCCAGACCCACTCCCGCCCGATCCGATCGGAGAGGTGGCCCAGCGCGATCTGCCCGGGAACGCCGGCCAGGCTCACGGCCCCCAAAGCCCAGGCCGCATCGGGGGCGCTGAAGCCGATCTCCACCAGGTACTTCGTCTGGTGGACCTGCACCGCATACCAGCAGAAGAGCCCGCAGAGGTAGCCTACCGCGATCCACCAGAAGCGGGCCGTGCGCACGGCTCGGCCGAGCGTCCAGTCCACGGCGACCCAGGCCGCGTCGACTACATTCGCGGTCCGGCCCGTGCCGGCGGCGCCGGGCGAGAGCCGGTCGCCGTCGGGCGCCAGCCCGAGGTCCTCGGGCCGTCGCCTCAACAGGAGGTTGAGCGGCGCCAGCAGCCCCAGCACCAGCAGGCCCAGCGTCCAGCAGGCGGTGCGCCACCCGGCGCCCGCGATGAGGGCCCCCAGCCAGGGCAGCAGGATGATCGATCCCACGCCTACGCCGGAGAAGGCCAGGCTCATGGCCAGGCCGCGGCGACGCACGAACCAGTTGGGCAGGAACAGCGCCTGGCCCGTGTAGCTGAAGCAGACACTGCCCCCACCCACGAGAACCCCGAGCGTCGCGTAGAGATGCCAGGGCTCGCGCACCAGCGGGGCGAGCAGGAGACCGGCGGCCATGAGGCCCACGCCCATCTCCATCACGACCCGCGGCCCGCGGCGATCCATCAGTCGGCCGAGCGATGGGCTCAGGACCGCGGAGACGAGGAAGCCGAAGGAGAAGGCGCCGGCCGTGACGCCGCGTTCCCACCCGAACTCGTCGAGGATCGGCGGGAAGAGCAGCGAGAAGGCGGTGCGCGCGTTGACGCCGACGCCCATGGTGACGAAGGCGACCGCCACGATGATCCAGCCGTAGAAGAAAGGCACGCGCACGGGGTTGGATTCTACCGGGACGTCCGGGGGTCCGAGGCTGAGCTTGTTGACAACCCTGCCATCTTGTAAAGTATGGCCCCGGCTCGTGAGGGGACCTGACATGTCGACCATCTGGGGGGACTGCGTATGACGATGCGGATGCGCGTGCTCATGGCGATTGCGGTGGCTCTCGCGGTGCTCGGCGTTGATACGGCCAGCGCCAACCACCGCCCCAACAACGAGGTGCTGATCGGCGGCGCGATCTCCCAGACGGGGCGCTACGCCGAGCCGGCCGGCCGTCAGGTGAACTCGATCAAGATGTGGGTCGAGGACGTCAACCGCCGGGGCGGCCTTCTGGGCCACAAGATCAACCTGATCCTGCTCGACGACAAGTCCGACACGCAGACAGCCATCAAGCTCTACGAGAAGCTGATCACCGAAGACAAGGTCGATCTCCTGCTCGCGCCGTATTCCAGCGGGATCACCGAGGCCGTGGCCAACGTCAACGAGCGCTACAAGATGCCCTTCGTGGCCTACGGCGCGGCGTCGACCCCGATCTGGGAGAAGGGGCGGAAGTACATCTTCAACATCGTGCCCGTCGCCGAGGACTACCAGAAGGGGGCCGTCCACCTGGCCAAGCAGATCGGCGTGAAGCGGGCGGCGATCATCGGCGAGGACAGCCTCTTCCCCCGTCAGTCGGGCAAGGGCGCCAAGCAGTGGTGCCAGAAGCTCGGCATCGACGTCGTCGTCGAAGAGAACTACCCGCTCAAGCAGACAGACTTCACCGCGCTGCTCCAGAAGATCAAGGGTTCCGGCGCCGAGGCCATCTTCTCCAACAGCTACTTCGCCGACGCCGCCGCCCAGGTCCGTCAGCTGCGGGAGCTGAATATAAACCTAAAGCTCTTCTCGGGCACGGTCGGCCCGGGGCTGCCCAAGTTCGCCGAGCAGCTCGGGCCCACCGCCGAGTACGTTCTTGGCTTCACCAACTGGGAGCCGCTCCCCGAGGTGCTCAAGTATCCGGGCATGAAGGAGTTCATCGAGGCGTACAAGAAGCGTTACGGTGAGGCGCCCAACTATCACGCCGGGGCGACCTACGGTTCGCTGCAGGTGACCGAGGCCGCCATCAAGAAGGCCGGCTCCTTCGACAACCAGAAGATCCGGGACGTGCTGGCCACCTTCGAAGCGACGTCGATCTTCGGCCACTACAAGGTGGACGCCCGGGGTATGAACTCCCAGGAAGGAATGACCTTCCAGATCCTTCAGGGCAAGCGCCGCATCGTCTGGCCCGAAAAGTTCGCGGAGACCAAGGCCGAGCTGCCCATGCCGGAGTGGAGCAAGCGGTAGCGACCGCGTGAATCAGCGGGCCGACGACGTCACGGGCCGGGAGTTGAGTCAGCGCTCCCGGCCCTTCCCTATCATCTCAGCGGTACCGCTCGCCGCCCGGGCGGTGGTGAGGCGGTGGCGGATGCAGCGGGGCGAGTCCGGGAGCCTCTTCCTGCTCGCCGCCTTCCTCGTCTGCGCCTACGCGCTGCCCTTCGTGGTGGGCGCCTGGACCGGCAACGTGAGGCTCGATGAGTTCTGGCTCGCGAACCTGGCGACCGTCGTCGTGGGCGGCTTCATGCAGGGCGGTGTCTATGCGATGTTCGCGGTGGGCCTCACCCTGATCTTCGGCGTCATGCGCATCATCAACGCCGCCCACGGCGAGATGGTGATGATGGGCGCCTATCTGACGTGGGTGTCCTTCTTCTATCTCGGCGTAGACCCGCTGCTGTCGATGCTCTTCACCCTCCCCATCGCCTTCCTGTTCGGCGTAGCGGTGCAGAAGGTGCTGCTGAACGCTGCGGTCGGAGCCCCCGAGCTGACGGGGCTCCTGATCACCTTCGGGCTCGGCCTCACCATCATCTACACCGTCGAGCTCATCTTCACCACCGACTTCCGGACGATCCCCTATGCCCCGGAAACGGTCCAGCTCACCAGCGGGATCGCGGTGGGCCAGAACCGGGTGATCAGCTTCGCGATGGCCCTGGTGATCTCCGTCGGCGTCTATCTGTTCCTGAAGCTGAGCCGGCTGGGCAAGGCCGTCCGGGCTACCGCGCTGAACGCCGAGGTGGCGATGGTGTGCGGGATCAACGTCCGGCGGATCTACCTGGTCACCACCGGCCTGGCCGCCGCGCTGGCCGTGGCCGGCGGGGCGCTGGTGTCGATCCAGTTCGGGTTCAACCCGGAAACTGGTGTGCTCTACACGCTGCAGGCCTTCGCCATCATCATCCTGGGCGGCCGCGGGCACTACTTGGGCGCCCTCATCGGCGGCTTCATGCTGGCGATCCTCGAGAACCTGGTCTCCCTCATGGTGCCCAACGGCACCGCCATGGTCGAGCTGGCCGCGTACAGCCTGATGATCTTCGTGCTCCTGATCCGTCCCGGCGGCCTCATGGGCGTCAAAGAGGCCTGAGGCGGCGCGGTGAAGCGGCACGAGCACCTCCGCAACCTCGCCCTGCTGGCCGTGGTGGGCCTCGCCCTAGCCTTCGCCCCGGACGCCCTCAGTGTCTACCTGCGCTCCTTCGTGCTGTTCACGATGATGTACGTCGTCCTGGCGCTCTCCTGGAACATCATCAGCGGCTTCACCGGCTACACGTCGTTCGGCCACGTGGCCTTCTACGGCATCGGCGCCTATGCCTGCGCCATTCTGGTGGCCGACTACGGCTGGTCCTGGCTCCCCACGCTCGGTGTCGCCGCGGTGGTGGCCGGGGTGGTCGCGGTCGCGATCGGCTATCCGGTCCTGCGGCTCAAAGGCCCCTACTTCGCCATCGCCATGCTGGGGGCGGCCGAGGGTACGCGAGTCATCGCCACCGTGTGGGACAGCCTGACCCACGGCGGGCTCGGCATCAGCCTGCCCAGCGCCGACACCTCGTTCGAGACCTACTACGCGATGCTGGCCCTGATGGTGGTGACGGTCCTGGTGGCGTACGGGGTCGGGCATTCCCGCTTCGGCGTCCGCCTCAACGCCATCCGTGAGGACGAGGGGGCGGCCGAGGCGCTGGGGGTCAACGCTACGCTCTACAAGCTGGCCGCTTTCGTGCTCTCGGCCATCTTCCCGGCCATGGCCGGCGGTATCCAGGCCTACAAGGTCCTCTACATCGACCCGCCCTCGGTCTTTTTCGTGCAGATCACGATCGCCATGGCTCTCATGTCGATGCTCGGCGGCAAGGGCACGGTCATCGGGCCCATCGTGGGCGCGGTGCTGCTCTACACGGTCCAGGAGCTCACCTGGGTCAACTTCCCCACCGCTCACCTCATCGCGTACGGGCTCTTCATCGTCGTGGTGGCCCGCTTCATGCCCCGGGGCCTCATGGGCCTGGCCATCGACCGCGGCTGGGTCCGCAAGGGAATGGTCCACTGAACCGCCCGGGCCCGAACGGGGTTGCCCTGGAGGTCCGAGACCTCCGCAAGGCGTTCGGCGGGGTCCGGGCGGTGGACGGGTGCAGCTTCGCCGTCCCCGCCGGCAAGATCTCCGGACTCATCGGCCCCAACGGCTCCGGCAAGACGACGACCTTCAACCTGCTCACCGGGGTCATTCCCCCCGACGACGGCCAGGTGATCTACAGGGGCGAAGACCTCGCCGGCCTCAAGCCCCACCAGATCTTCGGCAAAGGCATCACGCGGACGTTCCAGGTGACCCGCATCTTCCGGGAGATGACCGTCCTCGAGAACATGCTGTCGGTGACCGGGCTCGCCGTCCCCGACCGGATCGCCCGCGAGCGGGCCGAAGAGCTGATCGCATTCGTCAACCTCGCCCATCTGCGTGCCGAATACGGCGGGCGCCTGTCCTACGGGCAGCAGAAGCTCCTGGAGTTCGCGCGCGCGCTCATGACCGACCCCGACCTGATCCTGCTCGACGAGCCGGCGGCCGGCGTCAACCGGACCCTGCTCCAGCACCTGCTCGACCAGATCCACCGACTTCAAGAAATGGGCAAGACGATCCTCATCGTCGAGCACGACATGAACGTCATCATGAACCACTGCGAGCGGATCTTCGTCATGGACTACGGCGTGAAGATCGCCGAGGGGCTTCCCGCCGAGATCCAGCAGAACGAGCGGGTCCTCGACGCCTACTTCGGCCGCCGGCGGGCCTGATGGCGCTGCTCGAGCTCCGCGACGTCCACGCCGGCTACGGCTCGATCAAGATCCTCCACGGCGTCTCCCTGGAGGTGAACGACGGCGAGATCGTGTCGGTCATCGGGCCCAACGGCGCCGGGAAGTCCACGACCTTCAAGGTGATCATGAACCTGATCAATTACCTCGGCGGCGAGGTCGTGTTCGCCGGCAGCAGCCTGGTCGGCCGCCGGCCGGACCGGGTCCTGGGTCTGGGCCTGGGTTACGTCCCCCAGGGGCGGGTGGTCTTCAGCACTATGACCGTCCGCGAAAATCTGGAGATGGGCGCCTACCTGGAGCGGGACAAGGCGAAGCTGAAGGCCTCCATGGACTACGTGTTCTCGATCTTTCCCCGCCTCGCGGAGCGCCAACGACAGCTGGCCGGGTCGATGAGCGGCGGTGAGCAGCAGATGCTGGCCATGGGACGCGGCCTCATGATGCGCCCGCGGATGCTCATGCTCGACGAGCCCTCGCTCGGGCTCAGCCCTCGCTTCGTCGACGAAGTGTTCGACAAGACCGTGACGATGGCGCGGGCCGGCCTGACCGTGATGCTGGTGGAGCAGAACGCGGCCCGCGCGCTGGAGGTCTCCGATCGGGGGTACGTCCTCGAGCTCGGCCGCAATCGCTTCGCGGGAACCGGCCAGGAGCTGCTCCACAACCCGGAGGTCCGGCGCATGTACCTCGGAGGGGCGATGGCTGGCGGCTGACCGCCACGATGGGCCGTCTCCGGCCCGAGTGAAGGAGGAGATCGCGAGGGTTCAACCTCCTCAACCCCTACGAGAGCAACGGCTGGGTGACCCGGACCGTCCGGCTCTGAGCGGTGCTGCGCCTGACGCTCAGAGAGCTCGGGGAGATCGGCCCCGTACGAAGTGGATGACGAGGAGCACCAGCCCGATGATGAACAGGATCCAGGCGATCTGGCCGGCGATCTCCGCGATCCCGGTCAGGCCCAGAACGCCCGCGATGATTCCCACGACGAGGAATATGAGCGCGTAGTAAAGCATGGCTTTGGCTTTCCTTTCAGTTCCCTTTCAGTTCGCTGGCACCAGCCCGGTAGGGGTGCACGGGCCATGCCAGATGCCAGGCGAGCTGAGGAAGATTTTGCCGGGCTAGCGCTCGATGCGGTAGCGCTTGAGCGCGTCGGGATCGATCGTGGCGCCGAGGCCGGGTCGATCGGTGAGCCGGATGACGCCCCCGTCGAGCTTGACCGGCTCGGCGACGACGTCGCCCGCCATCTTCAACGGCCCCACGGCTTCGCACCCCGGCAGGACCGCCTCGCTGGTGGCGGCCACGGCGGCCTCGGCCAGCGTCGACAGGGTCAGCCCGAAGCCATGGCCGATGACGACGCGCAACCCGGCCGCCGCCGCGCACTCGACCATCTGCCGCGTCCGCCCGAGCCCCCCTTGCTTCATGACCTTCACCTTCACGATGTCGGCGGCCTCCCGGCGGATGATGTCGACGAGGGATGCCGGCCCGGTCACGCTCTCGTCGGCCATGAGGGGGATGTCGATGGCTCGCCGGATTTCGGCCAGTCCGGCGATGTCGGTCCGCGGGATGGGCTGCTCGACCAGCGTCAGCTTGAAGGGCTGCAGGCGCCGGATGACGGGCACGGACTCCGCCCGCGTGAGGCTCTCGTTGAAGTCCACGCGCAGCGCCAAGGCGTCGCCGACGGCGGCCCGCACGGCGGCCACCCGCGCGATGCCCTCGTCACCGGCGCCCGCCACCTTGATCTTCGCCGTGGTGAAGCCTCGGCGCAGCCACTCGGTCGCCTCGCGCGCGGCCTGTTCGGGCGGTACCGTGCCGATCCAGGCGTTGAGGGTGACGTCGCGCGTCAGCGCCCCGCCCAGCAGCGAGTGCACCGGAACATCCAGCGCCCGCCCCTTCGCGTCCAGCAAGGCCATCTCGATGGCGGCCTTGGCCTCGAAGCCGTCCGCCGTCAGGCCGTCCATGATCATGAGCGCCCGGTGGAGGTTGAAGGGATCCGCGCCCACCAGCGCGGGCGCCATGCGCGCGACGGTGTCGTGAATGTCGACGGCGGTCACGCGCGAGTAGCCCGGGGTGGGATCGACGTTGCCCCACCCTTCCACGCCGGCATCCGTCGTGACCCTGACCAGCACACTGCGCTGCGCGCTGGTGGTACCGTGAACACCCCGGACGGGCGCCGCCAGCGGGACGTCGACGAGGAACGGCTCGGCGGTGAGGATGCGCATGGCCCGTCCATTATGCCTCGAAAGCCGGCCGTCCCCGCCCTGCTTCTACTTGTTGCGGAACATCTCGCCCACGCGGCCGGCCATGCCGGCGGCTCCGGAGCCCTCACCACCACCCTGGATCAGGGAATCGATCTGGCCGGACAGCCCCGCGGGGGCACGCTCTTTCAGGAACCCGACGACCGTATCGACGGCCGACCGGGCCTTGTCTTCGCTGATGCCGGCGCGCTCCACGACCATCTTGACCAACGCATCCATGCCTCTTCCTCCTGCGGTGAGACTTGCGGTCGTCGCCGGAGGTGCAACGCCCATGCCGCTACGGCCTTTCCTCGAACTCGGTGGGACGGTGCCCTGGATGAGAAAAGTTTTTCTCAGGAGGGCGGGGCCTGATCAGCGAAGGGACGACAGGTAGCGGGCGAGGGCGCGAATCTCCTCTTCGGTGAGGGCCAGGCGCGGCATGTGCGCGTTGGGCTTCTGCTGCTTGGGATCGCGCAGCCACGCGCGCAGCTCGGCCTCGGTGTACTTGCGGCCGATATGCGAGAGATCGTAGGCGATCGGGGTGCCGGCGGCGCCCAATCGATGACACCCGTAGCAACCCTGCGAGAAGAACAGCGCCCGCCCCGGCTCGCTCTTATCGCCGCCGGGCTGGCCCGCCGCCGAGGTCGTCAGGGCGAGCGCAGCCGCGCCCAACGTCATCGCCACACCCCTCATCGTCGTGCTCCCTCCCTTGGAGACGTTCTTGCACCGTGGGTGAGCATACCGTGAATGCCGCGCGACTTCTCGCCTGCCCGTTCCACCACGCGCTGAACAAATCATGGAGGGTTCGATGAAGGCCATGGCCGCCCTATCACTTGTCGTGATGATCGCGAGCCTCGCGACCGGCTGTCAGACGCTCACCGGCCGCTCGGCCAAGGAGCACTTCAACGACAAGTGGCTCACCCACGAGACCAAGGCCACGATCGTGGCCAGAAACGCCAGCGCGCTGACGGCGGTGGACGTCGACGTCAATCGCGGCGTCGTCTATCTCACGGGCACCGTGCCGACCGCCGAGCACAAGGCCCGCGCCGAGCAGGCGGCGCGCGGGGTCAATGGGGTCCGCGATGTCGTGAGCCACCTGGAGGTCAGGCAGGCGCGGCCGAGCAGCGCGCCGCGTTAAGCTGGATCTAGCCGCCCTTAAGCGACAGTTAAGGCCGCCGATCTAATCTTCCTCTCGTCGGAACAACCCGGCGGGAGGTGGAGATGGGGAAATCGGCACTGGGATGGTTGACTGTCGCGGGGTGGATGCTTGCCCTCAGCGGGCCGGCGGCCGCCGGCTCCCCCCTCGAGATCCAGGGCGCGCTGGAAGCCGACGCCCGCCAGGCTACCCCCGGGTTCGCGGGGTTCTCTGCCAAGCGCGGGGAGCAGTTCTTCAACGCCAGGCACGGCGGGGAGTGGAGCTGTGGCACCTGTCACACGCCCGATCCCCGCCGGCCCGGACGGCACGCGACCACCGGAAAGCCCATCACCCCCCTGGCTCCTGCCGCCAACCCGGAGCGGTTCACGAACCCGGCGACCGTCGACAAGTGGTTCCGCCGCAACTGCAAGGACGTGCTCGGTCGGGCCTGCACACCTGTCGAGAAAGGCGACGTGCTGGCCTGGCTGCTCTTCCTGGGAAAGTGACGACCATGCATCCGAGCTCCCTCGGCCGTGCCCTCCTCGCTGCGCTGGCGTGCCTCATCACGATGCTGGCGCCCCTCGTGCTCGCGCTCGTGGCGACCGGCCCGGCGCGCGCCGATGACCGCTTCGCCCTGCCCGCGAACGAGACCTGGAAGAAAGAGTGCGGAGCGTGCCACCTGCCCTATCCCCCGCAGCTGCTCCCGGCCCGCTCGTGGCAGGCTGTCGTGGCCGGGCTCGACCGGCACTTCGGCAGCGATGCCTCGCTGGATCCGAAGGCGGCCGCCGAGGTCGCCGCGGTCCTGGCGCGCCACGCCGGTCGGGATCGCGGCGGACCGACGGCGATCCGGATCACGGAGACCTCGTGGTTCCGCCGCGAGCACCGGAAGGTCCCGCCGGGGGTGTGGCGTGGCGCCGCGGTCAAGAGCCCGGCCGACTGCGCGGCCTGTCATGCCGGAGCCGAGCGGGGAGATTTCGACGAAGACGCCGTCCGGTTGCCCCGATGAGGGATGCGCGCATGACCCAGCGAAAGATCCTGGTGTGGGACGTCCCCACGCGAGTGTTCCACTGGCTGCTGGTCGTCTCGTTCGCCGGCGCGTTCCTGACGGCCGACTCGGAGCGGCACCGTGATTGGCACGTCCTGTTCGGCCTCACCATGCTGGTCCTGATCGGGTTCCGGCTGCTCTGGGGGATCGCCGGCACCCGGTACGCCCGCTTCACCAGCTTCGCCTTCGGGCCCCGCGCCGTGTTGCACTATCTCGGCGCTGTCGTCACACTGAGGGGCGTGCGCTACGTGGGTCACACGCCGGGCGGGAGCTGGGCGATCTGGGCGATGCTCGGCCTCGGCGGCCTGGTCGGCGTCACCGGCTACGTCGCTTACAACGACGGCCCGGATACCGTCGCCGAGGCCCACGAGG
The DNA here is from genome assembly GCA_035709005.1 of Candidatus Methylomirabilota bacterium. Taxonomy (NCBI): domain Bacteria; phylum Methylomirabilota (SeqCode); species Candidatus Methylomirabilota bacterium. The sequence goes on from DASTFB010000063.1 coordinate 20,245, forward strand.
CGGTGGCCTGGACCCTGCTGGCCGTGGTGATCGTGCACGTCGTCGGCGTCGTCCTCAGCAGCGTTCTCCACCGGGAGAACCTCACCGGAGCGATGATCACGGGCCGCAAGCGCGGCGAGGCGAGCCAGGCCATCCGGGGAGCGCGCTGGCTCGTCGGGGCCGCGCTGCTGGCCCTGGTGGCGGCGGTCTGGCTGGACGTCGTCTCCATCCCCGGGCTTGCGGTCGTCCCTGACGCGGCGGCGGTCCGTCAGGCCAGTGGGGACGACGCCGACCAGCGCGACTGAGGATCGATGCGAGTGTTGCTGGTCGAGGACGACGCCCTGCTGGGTGAGGGCCTGCGGGCCGGACTCCAGCAGGCGCGCTTCGCGGTGGACTGGGTGCGGGATGGCGCGGACGCGCTGCACGCGCTCGAGGTGGAGTCCTTCGCCGCCGTCGTGCTCGACCTGGGGCTACCAGGGCTCAGCGGCCTCACCATGCTGCGCCGGCTGCGCGCCGCCGGCAACAAGACGCCCGTCCTGATCCTCACCGCCCGCGACGCCATAGAAGATCGGGTCACCGGGCTCGACGCCGGCGCCGACGACTACGTGGTCAAGCCTGTCGATCTCGCCGAGCTGGCAGCGCGGCTGCGCGCCCTCATCCGTCGGGCCAGCGGCGAGGCCGCGCCTGCCTTCCGGCGGGGGGCGCTGGAGCTCGATCCCGCCGAGCATCGCGTCCTCTTCCGGGGACGCCCGGTCGAGCTGTCCGCCCGCGAGTTCGCGCTGCTGCACGAGCTGATGCTCAATGCCGGGCGCGTGCTCTCCCGGGAGCAGCTCGAGGAACGCCTGTACTCCTGGGGGCGGGAGGTCGAGAGCAACGCGGTCGAGGTCCACGTCCACCATCTGCGCCGCAAGCTGGCGCCGGGACTCATCCGCACGATCCGCGGCGTCGGCTACCTGATGCCCCGGGGCCCCAATGGCTGATCCCTCCCGATGAAGGTCCGGCTGCTCGTCGGCGTGCTCGGCGCCGTCGTGGTCGTCTGGCTGATCACCGCGGCCCTGAGCTACCGCGACGCCCAGCGGGAGATCGACGAGCTCCTCGACGCGCACCTGGCGCAGGCTGCCGCGCTGCTCGTGGCCCAGGCGAGTCACGAGCTCGACGAGCTGGAAGAGCACGCGCCGGCCGCCCATCCCTACGGACACAAGGTGGCCTTCCAGGTCTGGGAGCGAGGCCGCGAGCTCCGGGTCCGCTCCGCCGACGCTCCGAACGCCCGGCTGTCGCCGCAGGTAGAGGGGTTCAGCGACACGGACGTCGACGGACGCCGCTGGCGGGTCTACAGCACGTGGGCGCGCAGGCAGCGCTACCTGATCCAGGTGGGCGAAGAGCGCGCCGCCCGCGACCGGCTGGCCGCCGCCATCGGCGTCAATCTCCTGACCCCGATGCTGCTCGCCCTGCCGGTCCTGGGCCTGCTCGTCTGGCTCGGGGTTCGCTGGGGAACGCGACCGCTGGCCATCCTCCGCGCCCAGGTCCGACAGCGCGACCCCGACAATCTGGCTCCGCTAGAGGTCACCGACCCGCCGGCCGAAGTGGCCCCGCTGGTGGACAGCCTCAATCGCCTGCTCGCGCGCGTGCGAGCGTCGATCGACAACGAGCGGCGGTTCACGGCGGATGCCGCTCACGAGCTGCGCACGCCCGTCGCCGCGGTCCGCGCTCACGCCGAGGTCGCGCGGGCCGCCGCCACCGACGCCGAGCGGCGCGCCGCGCTCGACAACATCGTGGCCGGTTGCGACCGGTCGGCGCGGGCGATCGAGCAGCTGCTGACCCTCGCCCGGCTGGACCCGGGTGATGCGGGCGGCCCGCACCAGGAGTGTGACCTGCGCGACCTCGCCCGGCAGGTGCTCGCCGAGGTGGCGCCGATGGCCCTCGCCAGGGGCGTGGAGGTCGAGCTGGCGATGGGGCCGCCGGTCGTGTTGCGCGGGAACCCGGGCTTGCTGACGATCCTGATCCGCAACCTGGTGGACAACGCCGCGCGCTACTGTCCTCCCGGCTCCAGCACCCGCGTCGACGTCGTTCACGACGGACCCACGGCCCGCCTCGCCGTCACGGATCAGGGTCCGGGAATCGCGGCGGCCGACCGCCAGACGCTCGGCCAGCGCTTCCATCGGCTGCCCGGCAGCCGCGAGACGGGCATCGGGCTGGGGCTTTCGATCGTCAACCGCATCGCCGAGCTGCATCGGGCGGCCGTTCGGTTCGAGGACGGTCCGGGCGGACGGGGACTCTGCGTCATCGTAGAATTTCCCGGCATCGTCGACCGGCAGGCCGTCGGGAACCTGCCCGGGAGATCCGTTGCCGCTGCCACTGTGAAGACAGCCTGAGCGGGAGGCAGTGCCATGGCGACTCGCACGATGGCCCTGGCCACGCTGGTGCTGGCCCTGGCCCTGGGCTCGACGGGCACGCGCGCGCAGCAACCGCGCGAGCGTCATTACTACCTGGCCGCCGAAGAGACGGTGTGGAACTATGCGCCGACCGGCAAGGAACAGCTCATGCACGGCGGCGCCATCCCCGAGCCCTGGCGCGGCGCGCTCGCGTGGCCCAAGACGCGGTTCATCGAATACACGGACGACGCCTTCACCGTGAAGAAGCCCCAGCCGTCCTGGCTCGGAGTGCTGGGCCCGGTCCTGCGCGGAGAGGTCGGGGACACTATCAAGGTTCACTTCCTCAACCGCTCGAAGCGGCCGGCCTCCGTGCACCCCCACGGCGTGCGCTACACGAAGGATTCGGAAGGCGCCCACTACCAGGCCGGCGGGGCCGGCGGCTCCGTGGCGCCCGGCGGGCGCTTCACCTACACGTGGATCGTGGACGAGGAGAGCGGGCCCGCCACAGGCGAGGCCAGCTCGAAAGTGTGGTGGTACCACTCGCACGTGGACGAGCCGGCCGACGTCAACGCGGGTCTGCTCGGGCCCCTGGTCATCACCGGGCGCGGCCGGTCCCGGCCGGACGGCACGCCGATCGACGTCGACCGCGAGTTCGTCGCGCTCATGATGATCTTCGACGAGGCCGGCGGCCACGAGCGCGGGCTCATGCACGCCATCAACGGTTTCGTCTTCGGCAACCTCCCCGGCTTGGTGATGAAAAGCGGCGAGCGCGTCCGCTGGTATCTGCTGGGGATGGGTAACGAGAAAGACCTCCACACCTTCCACTGGCACGGGAAGACGCTCCAGGCGCCGGCCCGGCGCACCGACGTTATCGAGTTGCTTCCCGGCAGCATGGTGACCGCCGACATGCGCGCGGACAACCCGGGCACCTGGATGCTGCACTGCCACGTCGCCGACCACTTCTACGCCGGCATGTACGGAACCTTCACGATCGAGCCCTAGCGCATCGTGTGGCTGAGCTCGCCGATGCCCTCGATCCAGAGCCGGAGCCGGTCGCCGGCCTTGAGGAACCGGCCCCGGCCCATCCCCACCCCGGCGGGCGTTCCCGTCATCACGAGGTCGCCCGGCTGCAGGGTCACGCGGGTGGACAGGTGCGCGATCTGCTCGGCGGTGGTGAAGATCATCTGACTCGTGTTCGAGTCCTGCATCAGCTCGTCGTTGACCCACAGCTTCATGCCGAGCTTCTGAGGGTCGGCGATCGCGCTCGCCGGAGTGATCCAGGGCCCCAGCGGACAGGAGCCGTCGAAGCACTTCTGGCTCAGCCAGTCCACCTTGAACGGCGAGGCATCGGGCAGGTGCGGCCGCCGCATCACGTCCCGCGCGGACAGATCGTTGCCGATGGTGTAGCCGGCGATGCAGTCCAGCGCCCGGTCAATCGTCACGTCCTTCGCCGGACGGCCGATCACCGCGACCAGCTCGACCTCCCAGTCCACCTTCTGCGAATAGCGCGGCAGCGCGACCCGCGCGCCAGGGCCGACGACCGAGCTGCGCGCGGTCTTGATGAAGTGCCAGGGCGCCAGGCCGATCTCGTGGGGATCCGGGGGCGGCGGGGCGTTCTGGGCCCGCGCCATCTCGAGGACATGGTCGGCGTAGTTGGCGCCGGCGCAAAAGATCGCCCCCGGGTAGAGCACGGGCGCCAGCAGCCGGCTGCGGCCGAGCGGCACGCCGCGGGCGCGACGCTTCTCGCTGGTCAGGGCCTTGGCCGTGCGGGCCAGCAGCCGCTCGGCCTTGCTCCAGTCCTCCAGCACGCGCAGCACGCTGGCGTACGCCGGCGTGCGGGTGATTCCGGCCGCGTCGTACACGGTGTCGCCGACCAGCACGCCGGCGCGCGCCTGGCGGCCCGCCTGATAGCTCAGCAGCTTGTAGCTCATGGCTCGTGCTCCTCTCTCGCGTTCCTAACGTGATCGATCGGGGCCGCCGCGGCGTGCCGCTTCGACCAGGGCGCGGACGCGGGCGGGTGTCAGCACCGGATCGCGGATATTCAGCAGGCCGTCGAAAGCATCGTCGACGGCGTTCGCGATCACCGTGGCCGGAGAGCAGGTCGGCCCTTCCCCGACCCCGCGAACGCCGAGCGGGTTGTGGTCGGTGGGGAAGACGAGGTGTTCGGTGACGACATCGGGGACGTCGTCGGCGCGGGGGATGGGGTAGTCCATCAAGCTGCCGGTGAGGAGCTGTCCCTGATCGTCGTAGACGATGCGCTCGCCCAGGGGCACGCCGAGGCCCTGGACGAACCCGCCCAGCACCTGCCCGTCGACGATGACCGGATGCAGCTGCCGTCCGCAGTCGTGAACCATGACGTACTTGAGGATGGTGACCCGCCCCGTCTCCGGATCGACCTCGACGACGGCCACGTGGACGCCGCTCGCCCACGTGACCGTCGGCAGGGCGTAGAACTTGGTGTCCCACAGGCCAGGGCCGCCGAGCTCGGCGAGCGCGCGGTCGCGCAGGGCCGCCCGCGCCAGCCGACCGAGGGGGATCGCCCGGGAGGGCACGCCGGCCACGAAGGCCTGACCGTTCTCGATCCGGATGTCCTGTTCGCCGGCCTCCAGCAGTCGGGCGGCCACCCGACACGCCTTTCGCCGTACGGACTCCGCCGCCATGGCCACGGCATTGCCCGTGTTGATCGCCACGCGACTGGCCCCCGTGCCGTAGCCGTGAGGAACCAGCGAGGTGTCGCCGCCGCGCACGCGGATGTCCTCGAAGCGCGCGCCCAGGTGCTCCGCGCACACCTGGGCGAACACCGTCTCGTGACCCTGACCCGAAGCCGACACGCCGATCGACACGGCGACCTGCCCCTGGTCGTCGACCCGCACCCCGGCCCACTCTCCCGGACTGGGACTGCCGCCGGCCTCCACGTACGCGGCGATGCCGAGCCCGACGTGACGGCCCTGTCGCCGCAGCTCGGCCTGCCGCTTCCGCCAGGTGTCGTAGTCCACCAGATCGAGCGCCCGCCGCAGCTCGAGGGGGTAGTCCCCGCCGTCGTAGCGGACGGGCACGCCATCGCGGTAGACGAGGTCTGGCGCGTAGGGCATCTCAGCGGGCTGGACCAGGTTGCGAAGGCGCACCTCGGCCGGATCCATCCCGAGCCGGCGGGCCAGGCGATCGAGGAGCCGCTCGACGACGAACACGGCCTCGGGCCGGCCGGCCCCGCGATAGGGCGAGCTGGGGACCTTGTTCGTGACCACCGACAGCCCTTCGGCGCGCAGGGCGGGGATGCGGTACAGGGACGGCAGGTGGTTGATGGTGTTGGTCGGCTCGTTGATCGAGAAGTAATGGTAGGCGCCGACGTCCTTCACGATCCGCACGTCCAGCGCGAGCAGCCGGCCGTCCACGGTGGCGGCCAGCCGCGCGTGGTGGTGCTGCTCGCGCGCCTGGTGCGTGCTCTGCATGAACTCCGTGCGCGTCTGGATCCACTTCACGGGCCGGCGCAGGCGGTACGCCAGGGCGGGGACGAGGACGTCCTCCGGGTACACGGCGATCTTCGGGCCGAAGCCGCCGCCCGTGTCGGGCACGATCACGCGCACCTGCTCGGCGGCCAGGCCCAGGAACGACGCCACTGCCGCGCGCAGGTTGAAGGGCTGCTGGTGGCCGGCCCACACCGTGAGGACGTCCGCGTGGGCGTCGAACGAAGCGCACACGGCCCGCGGCTCCAGGGCCATCGAGCTCACGCGGACGTGATCGAGCCGCTCCTCCACCACCACGGCGGCCTCGGCGAAGGCCCGGTCCACGTCGCCGACCACCTTCTGGATTCGGCCGACCACGTTGCTCTGGCCCTCGTGGACGCGGGCCGCGTCCTCGCGCATCGCCGCCTCGGCGGCGACCACGGCCGGCCACGGCTCGTACTCCACGACCACCGCCTCGGCGGCGTCGGCGGCGCGGTAGCGGTCGCTGGCCAGGACGGCAGCAACGGCCTCGCCCACGTGCCGGACCTGTCCCCGCGCCAGGACGGGCTGGGGCTGTGGCGAATCGAGGACCACGTACGGGTTCGTCGCATCCGCGCTGGCCGCAGGCAGCGGGGCCGCCAACTCGGGGAGGTCGCCGGCGACGAAGGCCATCACGCCGGGCTGGGCCCGCGCCGCGCTCACGTCCACGCGTGTCAGGCCCGCGCGCGCATGGGTCGAGCGCACGAGCGCCAGGTGCAGCAGATCGGGCGGGCGGATGTCGTCGACGAACCGGCCTCGGCCGACGAGGAGACGCTCGTCCTCCTTGCGGCGAGGCGACTGGCCGATCATGGCGGGGACTATCCATCCTCGGGCCCCGGAAGGCAAGGGGATCGAGCATAATGCGCGGCGGTGAGCAGCGTGCCGATCTCTCTCGAAGTGGCGATCTTCGCGGCGCTGGTGGTCTTCGTCGGGTACCTGATCTTCGGGGTCACCGGATTCGGCGCCTCGCCGATCACGATTCCGCTGCTGGCGCACGTCCTGCCGCTCGTGTTCGTGCTACCGCTGGCCTCGATCCTCGACCTGGGCTCGGCGCTGGCCCTGGCCTTTCACACGCGCCGCCAAGCGGACACCCGCGAGCTCCTGACCCTCGTGCCCTTCACCCTGGTCGGGCTCACGCTGGGCGTCACCCTGCTCGTCAGCCTGCCCCGCAACGCCACGCTGCTGGCTCTCGGCATGTTCGTGTGCGCCTACGCAGTGTACGTGCTGGTGCGTCGGCAGGCGCCCCGTCGCCTCACGCGGTGGTGGGCCGCGCCCGCCGGGCTCGCCGGCGGGGTGGTGGGCGCCCTCTTCGGCATGGGCGGGCCGCCCTACGTGATGTACATCACCGGCCGGGTCCCCGACCCGGCGGCCCAGCGCGCAACGATCTCCCAGATGGTGATTTTGAACGTCGGCCTGCGCGTGGTAGCCTTCGCGCTCGCCGGTCTCCTGCTCTCCCGCGCGCTCTGGATCGCGGTGACGATCCTGCTCCCGATGGCCTGGATCGGCGTGTGGGTCGGCAACCGCCTGCACGTGCGGGCGGCTCCGGCCACGGTGGCGCGCGTCGTGGCGGCCGCCCTGCTGCTCACCGGCGTCACCCTGATCGCGCGGACTCTCTAGCCGATGGCCGCCGGCGGCCCGCCGGTGTGGCACAATGCATCGCTGTGAGAAGCCGCGTGACGGTCACCGGGTTCCTCGCACGCTTCGCCTTCGCGTTGCTGGTCGTGGGGGCGACCTACAACCCTACGCCGTACTCGTTTTACGCGTGGGGGGAGCAGACGGGCTGGCAGTGGCGTCCGCCGATCGTCTTCGTCGGCGTCGTACTGCTCATCGGCTGGGTCATCTGCCTGAAAGCTACCCTGCGCTCGATCGGCGGCCTCGGCCTGCTCTTGGCCAACGCCTTCCTCGCCGCCTTCTTCTGGCTCATCGCCGACTGGGGCTGGCTGCCAATCGACAACGCGGCCGCCATCTCGTGGCTCGGCCTGTTCTGCGTCGCCGGTATCCTGGCCGTCGGCATGTCGTGGTCGTTGCTGCGTCGTCGCCGGCCGGCCTGACCGGTCTGCCTCACACCTTCTGCAGGGCCTCCTCGTGTGACTGGTGGACGGGGAACAGGGTCGAAAAGCCGGCGACGTCGAAGACTTCTCGCACCGGCTCCTTGATGAAGCGTCGGTCCCCGGATTCGATGCGGCCGAGAACCGCCGCCTCGAACGCTTTGGCCGTCGTCGTGTCCAGCTCGCCCGACAGGCTCAGCGTCACCACGTCAGCTGTTCTGCGCTCGGTGATCTCCATGGGCCCGAGCCTGCTCCGACGCTCTGTCACTCCGTAGGCGTTCGTCTCGGCTCGCGGCCGATCCGCCCGATCCGGCCCCGCGTCCGTGCCATGACCACGCGCTGTCCGGTCGGGACGGACTCAGTATAGTCGGGATCCCATCGTCAGCGCCGCGCGCAGTGAGGAGGCTTGTGCGCCTTCCGGATGTCGCTTCCCACGCCACCAGGGGTGTGTGACGTGACCTCGATGCGGCGAGGCGTGCAGGCCTAAGAAGCCGGCCGGTCTCATCTACGGTGTCGACGACAAACCCCCGCTCGCCGCCGCGGCCGGGAGCGCGCTAGCCGCTCTCGGCGGCGACTCAAACCTTCCAGAGGCCCCGGCTTTTGCCGGGGCGCATGGCCAGAAGAGGGGGAGTAGCAGGCGCGCTGCGCCCACTCCCCCTTAGCATTCCTGGACGTTCCCCATCGCTTTCAGCTCTCTCGCGGAGTCCGCGCGTCGTTGCCAGAGGGGAACCCGTACCCTATACTCGGCCGGCGGTGGACCGACCCGACAGGAGGTGCGCGCGATGAAACACGTGCTGGGCCGCTCGATCCTGGCCGCGGCTCTGACGCTGCTCGCGATCACCGGCGGCGGGCTGGCCGCGCCCGCGCTCGCGAAGACCGAGATCGTCTGGTGGCATGCTCACACGGGCTTCCTGGGCGAGCGGGTGATGGACCTCGTGAACAAGTTCAACGCGAGCCAGAGCGAGTACCAGGTGGTCGCGCTGCGGAAGGGGACGTACGCCGAGACCCTGACGGCGGCGGTCGCCGCGTACCGGGCCAAGGCCCCGCCGCACATCGTGCAGGTCTACGAGGTCGGCACCCAGACCATGCTCTCCTCGGGGGCGGTGTACCCCGTGTACCAGCTCATGGCGGACCAGGGCATCAAGGTCAACTGGGACGAGTATCTCAGCGTCGTGAAGTCCTACTACTCCAAGGACGGCAAGCTCTACTCGATGCCGTTCAACTCCTCCACGCCGGTGCTCTACTACAACAAGACGATCCTCAAGAAGGCCGGCCTCGATCCCGGCAAGGCCCCGGCGACGTTCGACGAGATCGAGAAGGCGGCCCGGGCGGTCGTCTCGTCGGGGGCCGCCAAGATCGGCTTCACCGTCGCCTGGCCTTCCTGGACGCTCGCCGAGAACGCTCATGCCTGGCACGACCAGCCCTTCGCCGACAAGGAAAACGGGTTCGCCGACATGGCGACCCGGCTCCTGATCAACGGCGAGTTCGGGGTCAAGCTCTGGTCGATGCTCGCCCGCTGGCAGAAGGAGGGGCTCTTCACGTACTCGGGCCGGGGCAGCAAGGGCGACCAGCCGATCAAGAACGGCGACGCGGCGATCGGGATCGCCTCGACGGGCGTCATCGGCTCGCTCGTGAAGACGGCGAAATTCGAGTGGGGCACCGGCAGCCTGCCCCGGCTGGCCGGCTACCCGCAGGGCAACTCGATCATCGGCGGCGCGACGCTCTGGGTCATGAAGGGCCACAAGCCCGCGGAGTACAGGGCGGTCGCGAAGTTCCTGGAGTTCCTGGGCCAGGTCGAGCAGCAGGCCTGGTGGCACGCGGAGACCGGTTACCTCCCCATCAGCACGCCGGCGCTGAAGCACCTCGAGCGGGTGGGGCACTTCCGGAAGCAGCCCGCCATGTGGACCGCCTTCGCCCAGATCACCAGTGGCCGGACGACGCCCAACAGCCAGGGCATCCGCCTGGGCGACTTCGTGGCGATCCGTGCCGTGATCGAGGCCGAGCTGGAGAATGTCCTGGCCGGGAAGAAGACGGCCCAGCAGGGGCTGGACACCGCGGTGGCGAAGGCCAACGACATCCTCAAGGAATTCGCCGCGCTCTACCGGTAGCCGGGCACCGGAGCCAGCCGGGCGTCCCGCATGAGGGCGAGGGTCTTCCGCAACCCGTGGCTCCCCTATGTCCTGGTGGCGCCGCAGGTCCTGATCACGCTCGTCTTCTTCTTCTGGCCGGCCTTCGAGTCCCTCCGGCTCTCTCTGTTCAGGGTCTCGCCGTTCGGTGACCGGCAGGTCTTCACGGGCGCCGACAACTTCACCCGCCTCTTCACCTCCGCCGACTACCTCCAGAGCATCCAGGTGTCGTTCGTGTTCGCCCTGGGCGTCACCTTCCTCACCCTCGCGAGCTCGCTGGCGCTGGCCGTGCTGGCCAGCCAGAAGATCCGCGGCCGCGGCGTCTACCGCTCGGCCATGCTGTGGACCTACGGGATCGCGCCGCCCGTGAGCGGGATCATCTGGCTCTTCATCTTTCACCCCTCGTACGGGCTCGTCCCCTACCTCCTCTCGACCGTCACCGCCTACGAGCTCAACTGGCTCCTCGAGGGCCGAATCGCGATGCTGCTGGTCATCCTCGCGGCAACCTGGGCGCGGCTCGGCTACGGCGTGGCCTTCTACCTGGCCGGCCTGCAGTCGATCCCGGACTCCGTCCTCGAGGCCGCCAGCGTGGACGGCGCGGGGCCCGTCCGGCGGTTCTGGGCGATCACGTTCCCCCTGCTCTCGCCGGTGACGTTCTTCCTGTTCATCATCATGATGGTGTTCGCCTTCTTCGAGACCTTCGGCATCATCCACGCGGTCACGCAGGGCGGGCCGGGCAACGCCACGACGATCATGGTCTACAAGGTCTACCTGGACGGCTTCGTGAACCTCCGGCTCGGACTGTCCGCGGCCGAGTCCGTGGTTCTGATGACGATGGTCATCGTCCTCACGATGCTCCAGTTCCGGTACACGCAGCGGAAGGTCTTCTATTGAGCATCGAGTGGAGCGCCGAGGCGACGCTCACTCGGCCCCGCGTCGGGGCTGCCCGGCGCCGGCGCGCGTGGGGACGGCTGGCCATACACGCGCTGCTCGTCCTGGCCGTGCTGGCCCTCGGCTTTCCCCTCTATTACGCGTTCGTCATCAGCACCCAGACCATCGCCGAGGCCACCGCCTCGCCGCCCCGGGTGCTGCCGGGAAGCCACTTCTGGACCAACTACACCGAGGTCTGGCACCGCATCCACATGGGCCGCCTGCTCCTGAACAGCCTGATCATCGCGCTCACGGTGAGCGTGGGGAAGATCGCGGTCTCGATGCTCTCGGCCTTCGCCATCGTGTACTTCCGGTTCCGCGGCCGGGAAGTCGTGTTCTGGATGATCTTCGTGACGCTGATGCTCCCGGTGCCCGTCCGCATCATCTCGACGTACAAGGTGATCAGCGACCTCGGCTGGATCAACACTTACGCGGGGCTGACCATCCCGCTGATCGCGTCGGCGACCGCGACCTTCCTGTTCCGCCAGTTCTTCCTGACGGTCCCGGACGAGCTGTCGGACGCCGCCCAGATCGACGGGGCGGGGCCGATGCGGTTCTTCTGGTCGATCCTGCTGCCGATCTCCTGGGCCAACATCGCCGCCCTCTTCGTCGTCATGTTCATCTATGGCTGGAACCAGTACCTGTGGCCGTTGATGATCACCAGCTCCGAGGACATGCGCGTGGTGGTGACGGGTATCGCGGCGTTCGTCCCCACGGGGACCCAGTTGCCGGAATGGAACCTGGTCATGGCGGCGGCGGTGATGGCGCTGCTGCCCCCGATCGCCGTGGTCGTCGCGATGCAGCGGTGGTTCGTCAAGGGCCTGACCGAGCCCGAGAAGTAGCATGGCCGACGCGGAGCGGCACCGTGAGCGCGGGGGGCCCGGAGGCCGGACGGCCACCTGGCTCCTGCTCGGGGTCTGGGTGGCCGCGCTCCTGGCTGCCGGGTTCGCCGGCCGCGCCCCGGCGGCGTTGCTGGCCGCCCATCGCGGTGGGGCCGGGCTCTGGCCGGAGAACTCGCTGCTGGCCTTCCGGAGCGCCCTGGCGCTCGGCGTGGACTTCCTGGAGCTCGACGTCCACCTCACCCGGGACGACCGGCTCGTGGTGATCCACGACCCCACGCTCGAGCGCACGACGACAGGGATCGGGGCGGTCCGCGCGGCCACGCTCGAGGAGCTCCGCGCCCACCGCCTGAGGGACGGCGGCGCCGAGCGGATCCCGACGCTCGAGGAGGTCCTGGACCTCGTCCACCCCACCGGGACCGGCCTGCTGCTCGAGATCAAGACCGCGCCGCGCCGGGAACCCTACCCCGGGATCGAGGATCGGGTGCTCCGTCTGCTCCGGGCGCGCGGGCTCGTCCCCCGCACCGTCGTCATGTCGTTCGAGCCCTCGATCGTCCGACGCGTGCGGGAGCTCGATCCCACGATCCGCACGAGCCTGGTCGTCTCCGCGCGCCGGCTCGGCCGCGAGGGCGCCGTACCGGCGGCGGCCGTCGCCTGGGCCGCCGACGCCGGGGCCACCGACATCGGCATCCAGCACACCCTGATCACGCCGGCCCTGGTCGCGGCTGCCCGCGCACGTGGCCTCCGGATCGGCGCCTGGACGGTCAATGACGAAGCGGCGATGCGCCGGATGATCGACTTCGGCGTGGACGTGCTGATCACCGACCGGCCCGACCTGGCCCGGACGCTGTTGTCCGGCCGCTGACCCAGGCGGCGCCTTCCCCGCGGCGTCACCCGCGTCACCCCGCCCCCCCGAGTCAAGGGCGGTTACATCAACTCTGCGATGAGCGCTCGCGCAATGTCCGGGGCGACCCCCAGTGGACGATGCGCCAGCGGGCCGCCCGCACCGAGGACCGGTTCTAGCTGATCCAGCGCCGGCAGATCCTGGCGCCTCCAGAAGAGGCCGATCGGGATGACCTCGCCCCACAGCCAGCCCTTCTCCATGGCGGCGTGAACGTCGGTGGGGTCATGACCCATCTCTTCCAGCTTGCGCGTCCTCTGCTTGAAGAACTCATGGGTGTTGTCGTGGTTGTACGTCACGCAGGGACTGAAGGTGTCGATCAGGGCGAAGCCTCTGTGCTGCAGGCCCCCCTTGATCAGCTCGACCAGCTGCTTCTGCTGACCGGTGAATCCCCGAGCCACGTACGTGGCCCCGGCGGCGATGGCCAGGGGAATCGGATTGACGGGGTTCTCGACGCTACCGAAAGGAGTGCTCTTCGTGTTCATCCCCTTGCTGCTGGTGGGGGAGAGCTGGCCGGTCGTCAGACCATAGATCTGGTTGTTCATGACGATATAGGTCAGGTCGACGTTGCGGCGCATGGCGTGCACGAAGTGATTGCCCCCGATGCCGTACCCGTCACCGTCTCCGCCCGTCACGACGATCTTCAAGTGGTGATTGCCCAGCTGAGCGCCGGTGGCCACCGCCAGGGCGCGGCCATGCAAGGTGTGCATGCCATACGTGTTGAGATACCCGGGCAGGTTCGACGAGCAGCCGATGCCGCTGATGGTGAGGACCGTATGGGGCTGGAGCCCCAGCTCGGCGATCGCTTGCTTCAGGGCCGCCAGCACGCCGAAGTCGCCACACCCCGGACACCAGTCGGGATCGACCTTGCCCTTGAGATCCTTGACCGTCACCTTGACGTGCTCGGTCTGAGCCATGGTGGCCATCGTCGTCTCCTTCACACCTGGATCTCGTGCACGGGCACGTAGCGTTTGGTCGAGCCCGCCAGAATGGCGGTGACACCGTCCACGATGTGGTGCGGCATGAACGGCTCTCCGTCGTATTTTCGGATATGGCCGCCGGCGACGATCCCGGTCTCCGCTCTCAGGTAGCGCGCGAACTGCCCGCTGTAGTTGTTCTCGACAATGATGACCGCGCGGCATCGGGACAGGATCGACACGATCGCTTCTGCGTGCAGGGGGACGAGCCATCTGATCTGGAGGTTGTTGGCCACGATGCCGGCTTCGGCCAGCTGTTGCATGGCCTCGCGAATGACGCCTTCGGTCGAACCCCAGCCCACCAGGGTGACGTGCGCGTCGGCGGGCCCATGAAGGACCGGCGGGGCCAGGAGCGGAAGGACCCCGTCCATCTTGCGCATCCGCTTCTCGTGGATGGCCTGGCGCTTGTGCGGGTCCGTGAATTCGTCGCTGATCAGCACGCCGTCCTCGTCGTGCTCGTCGGTGGCCACCACGTGGACGTATCCGGGGGTCCCCGGCAACGCCCGTGGGGAGACGCCGCTCTCGGTGACGAGGTAGCGCTTGAAGCCACCGTTCACGGGCGGCCCGTCACCGTTGAGGCCGACGACGTCACCGCGGTCGATGGGCACGTTGAAATCCAGCTCCGCCGGATCGATGCTGGACCGACCTTCGGACAGCAGCAGATCCGAGAGGATGATGCCGGGACACTGAAACTTGTCGACCAGGTTGAAGAGCGTGGGGACGACCTTGAAGCAATCCCCGATGTTCGTCGGCGCGACGATGATCCGCGGATAGTCTCCCTGGCCGGCCCCCATCACTTGCCAGAGATCGCCCTGCTCGGTCTTGGTGGGCACTCCCGTGGCCGGTCCGGCCCGCTGGACGTTGATGCAGACGACCGGGATTTCCATCATGGCCGCCGCGCCCAGGGCTTCGCTCATGAGGGCAAAGCCGCCGCCGGAGGTCGCGCACATGGCGCGGCACCCCGTGTGGGCCGCTCCGATGGCCATGTTGATCACTCCGATCTCGTCCTCGACCTGGCGCACCATGATGCCGAGCTGGCGCGCGTGCCGCGCCATCCAGTGCAGCACGCCCGACGACGGGCTCATGGGATAGGCACAGTAAAAGCGCACGCCGGCGGCCGCGCCGCCCATGGCCAGAGCCTGGTTGCCTTCGAAGAAGGCCAGTCGTTTGCCCGTGTCGGGCAGCGAGAACGGCAAGGCCGTGAAATGCGTCGCCGCGTAGTCGTACCCCGCGCGCGCGACACCCACGTTTTCGGCCACGGCGGCCGCGCCCTTCCGCCTGAACTGGAGCGTCAAGATCTCCTCGAGAATCTCGAACTCGACCTTGATCAAGCGCAGGACGGCGGCCAGCGCGAGGGTGTTCTGGACGAGATCGCCCCGGGTGGTGGGCGCCAGCGCTTTGACGGAAAACGGGCAGAGCTGCACGCCGTCGGGAACGACACCTGGCTTGATCGTGTCGCTGTTGAACAGCACTGCCGAGCCTGCTCGCATCAGCTTCAGGTGTCGATTCATCGTGTCCTGGTTCAACGGCATGAGCACGTCGATCTTGTCGCCCTGACTCAGCACAGGCTGGTCACTCGTGCGGAGAGTCAGGAAGATGTGGCCGCCGCGAATGATGGACTGGTAGGCATTGTAGGCGTTCACGTGAAGCCCGCGGCGCACGAAGATCCGCGCCAGAATGTCGCCCGGAGTGGCGATCCCCTGGCCCGCCGCGCCGCCGATACCGATGGCAAGGTCGAGTCTGCGCACCACCGATCTCCTGTCGGAGCGCATAGGTGACTCTTGCGGCGGTCCGCGCCGTGCGCCCCGCGCGACGGGAACCGGGCTGCCCCGGAAACGCCACCCTGTGGGGTGAGGGCGAGCGCCGGCAGCAGCGATCCCACGATTGCCCCAGCAATCCTGCGCCGAACAGGGGGCGCGGTCAAGACGTCATCGGAAATCCGATGCTATGCTCCCTTCGCGTTCCAGATGTCTCGATGGAGCCGCCACTGCCCATCAACCTTCTTCCACACGACGACAAATTTCACGACAGCTGTGCCACTGCTGAGCGTCAGCGTCGCCTCACCTACTTCATAACCAGTGTCGCCCGCCTGTTCGAAGTCCAGCGTGTTGAGCCGGACGTCCTTCAGCCCCAGCTGCTGCGCAACCGAGGCCCACATCTGCTTGATACTGTCACGACCTTTGACGATCGGTCCGTCAGGCGGAAACGCCATCGCATCGGGCGTGTAGAGCGCAGCGAGGCGGTCAACGTCTCCCTTGCGGGCGGCCTCCTCGAACTGGCGATTTACGGCGGCGATGTCTGATCGGCTCATCACATCCTCCTTCATAGAGGGCCTTGAGCTGGTGAGGAGGGACTGTCTCGTGCCGGATCGGGGCCACTTCATGCACGACCTCCAAACCGCCGGGCCGGTGAAGGTCGGAACGGTATCGCGAGCGTAGCCCGCCGTGTCTGGAGCAGTCAAGCAGCGTCCTTGACAGCCGTCGCTAACCGGCGCAGAGTCCTGCTACCGTCCTGACCCACCCGCTCTCAGGGGAGGCATCAGATGCCCCTGGACCGGCGACTCGAATAATTCTCCAACATCTCATCATGCGTTCTCAGGGCAGAAGTCCGCCGCGGGCCCACCTCCGACATGCTCCCCATACACGTGAGGACGAGTCGCCCACGGAGGGAATGTGATGGCTGAGAAAGAGAACCTCGAGGTTGTTCGTAAATCCTTCGACGCATGGAACGCTCACGATCCAGCCCGCTACGCCAAGCTACTGGACGAGAAGTACGTCCAAGAATCCGACACACTCCCACAAGCGATCAGCGGTCGAGAAGCTGGTCGCGAGGTCCTGCAGATGTACCTGAGGGCATTCCCTGACCTCCACCTCGATGTCGAGCAGCTACTGACGAGCGGGGATTATGTCGTCGTGCGGTGGACGGGCACTGGAACACATCGCGGTGAGCTGATGGGGATCCCAGCCACGAATCGATCCGCCGTGGTGCGCGGTTGCAGCATCGTGGAGGTTCGACGGGGACACCTGGTGCGTGAGTGGGTGTACTGGGACACCGCCCACCTCCTGCGCCAGCTCGGCGTTCTATCGATCGCTGCGTAGCCGTCCCCGATGCTGACGATGCCCTTGAGCACGCCGCTCTCCACCACGGGAACGTGCCTCACGCGGTGGTGAGTCATCTGGGCCATGACCCGCGTATCGCTTTCGTCCGGCACGCAGGTGACAACGCGACGGACCATCAGGTCCGACACGCGCAGATCGGACACCCTGGCCCCGTCCACGGCCAGATGGATGCCTCCTTCCGCAGGTGCGTGGGCCGGGGAACCGGCCGGCGTCGTCAGGGTAGTCCGGGACCTGTAAGCGGTCAAGGAACGCATCGTTGTTGGGAGGTGCCGTATGCCGAAGTACATGATCCAAGCGTCATACACGGCCGAAGGCGTTAGAGGTCTCATGAAAGATGGAGGCTCCAAGAGACGCGCCGCGGCGGAATCCGCAGTGAAAGGAGTGGGCGGCAAGCTCGAGGCCTTCTATTTCGCCTTTGGCGAGACCGACGTGTACGCCATCGCGGACGTACCCGACAATGCCAGCGCCGCCGCCATCTCCCTTGCCGTCACTGGCAGCGGAGCAGTCAACGCGAGAACGACCGTGCTGATGACACCGGAGGAAATGGACCAGGCCACGAAAAAGACGATCAGCTACGGTCCTCCTGGCCGCTGATCTCGGCCTCACCCGGTGAAACGGGAACGGAGGGACGATGCCAAGCGCCTTCTCGACGCGCTGGCACTTGACTTCGCCAACGGACGGGGCTACTCGGGTAGTTCATGGAGGGTACGCCACCCGACGATGGAGCCGCCGCCGAGAGCGCGCTAGCCGCTCTCGGCGGCGACTCGAACCTTCCAGAGGCCCCGACTTTTGCCGGGGCGCATAGCCAGAAGAGGGGGAGTAGCAGGCGCAGCGCGCCCACTCCCCCTTGGCATTCCAGTACCAAAAGCGGATCGGGGAGCCCGCCGGCGCTGAGCTCCCCAATCCGATTGGTGGGCCGTCAAGGACTCGAACCTTGGACCCGCTGATTAAGAGTGAGGTGCACTTCCGCGATGCTACGCACAGCTACCTACGCGCGTGATTCTACTGGCATATCATCTCCGGCCGTCTACTCTGCCGCTCGCCTTGATACGCTCCGAACTGTCTACAAGCTGTCTACACAGCGGAGGCGACTGCGCCGTTACACAAGCCGGGGCTTCGGAGGCCGCTCCCCATTCGCGTCGATTCGGGGATAGGCGGAGCCCGACGGGAAGGTGCTATCGCGGAGGCCACGTGCTGGTGGCCATCTTGCCATGAGGGAGATGGTCGTCGTGACGGTTCTACGAGCCGGACCTGGTCATCTGGCGAGCGCCGGTCCATAGAGCCGACGCTGCGTCGCGGCACGCCTCACCACCGCTCCTGCTCGACCTTGCAACCGAGCCGTAGGAGCGCATCGACCAGCCCGAGCGCGTCCGCGACGTCCGGCGCGGTCGCCACCGCCGAGGCCACCAGCTGTGCACGCAGGCGCGCGAGTCCAGCCCGCTCTCCATCGTCGAGGGGTGAACCCCCGCCGGACTGCACAGCCTGTTCCAGCCAGGCCGCGCTGGTGCGATGGAGCGACACCGGGCGGTCGAGCCGCGTGCGCAGCAACCACCAGATCCTGAGCCCGCCGAGGTCGGCATCGCCCCAGTGCCGGAAGTCGAGCGCGGGCTTCCGCGCCGCGGCGAGGGCGTCGAGCAGGACCGGAGTCGGGAACCCCGCGGTGTAGACCGCGACCTCGCCCCGATCACCGAGGCCCGCCGGCCCACCTGCCTCCTCGACGTAGGCCAGGAACGCCGTCTCGTTCTCGATGGTCGTGATGCGGCTGGTGGGCCCGCTGGCGATCGCCTCCGCCCACGCCTCGGTCCAGGCCTCCGGCAGGTGCGCCGCCGGCGCGAAGTCCTCCAGCTCGTAGACGCGCGGCGCGATCTTCAGGGTGGCCCGGCCCGCGCAGCGCAGGAGCCCGGGCTTGCGTCGAACGCCGTACGCCTCGAACAGCTCCGGGACGCGATCGCGGGACAGGCCCTCCCAGCGCGGATCGGCGCGAAGCAGGATGTCGGCGACGAGCGGCCGCACCACCGCCAGCCGCTTCGAATCGCCGTAGACGCGCTCGCTGACCACGCGCTCCCAGCCCGCCAGGCCCCGGGCCAGGGCCGCCGCGCCGGTCAGGGCGTCCAGCACGTCGCGACGCTCGCGCTTGAACCGCTCGCGCTGGACGCCGAGGAGCGACACGTCGGCCCTCGGGATGCCGGTCGCCAGCTCGGCCAGATACGCCGCGAACCAGCCGGGCCCGGGCTCGACGCGGAGGCCGTCCACCAGGGCCGTGAGCGCCTGCAGATCCTCGCCCAGTGCCCGGAAGCCGAACGCCGCCGCCAGCTCGTAGGCGCGAGCAAGCTCGTCCGGGCCCACGCGCAGCTCGCGCGCCAGACCGGCGGCGTATCCCCGGTGCCGGACCACGCGCACGGCGCCCTCGCGCGCGAGCTGCTCCGCGGCCTCGCGGAGATCGGCCAGCATCTCGCGCCCGTCGGGATCGAACGCCTCGGGGAACGTCGTGGCGTCGAGTCGGATGATCACGTCCTGCCGCCAGGGTCCCGGCCGCCCGAAGGCGGCGCTGCGCTCGTATTTATCGAGTAGTCGGCGCAGCAGGTCCCTGCGCGCCGTCGTCGCCGAGGTCGCCATCCGGCTTGAACTCCTTGGTGAAGTCGAGAACGGTGGGCAGCCCGCTGACCGCGTCGCGATGGATGTAGAGGCTCGTCTCTGTCCACGGGGCCACCAGTTCGCTGCGCTCCTTCGGCGTGGCCATCAGGAGCTGCAGCCCGAGGCCGCGCGCGAAGCGCAGGGTCGCCTGGATGCGCGACTCGTCCATCTTCGAGAAGGCCTCGTCGAGCAGGACGAGGCCGCACCGCGGGCGGCCGTCGGGCGTCAGGCTCCGGTAGAGGCGGTACAGGGAGGCGAAGATGGCGATGTAGTATGGGTTCTGCGTCTCCCCGCCGGACTTGTCGCCGGCCACGCGGCCGTAGAGCGAGTGGGTGCCGTCGGCGTGCAGGATGCGCAGGTCGTAGTCGAAGTACTCGCGATAGTCCGCGCGCGAGTCCAGCTCGCTCTTCACCTGGCGTGCCTCGGCCTGGACGAGCCGCCCGAAGAGGTCCTCCAGCGTGCGCCGGGTGTCGTCACTGCCGAGCGCGCTGGCGCCGAAGAGCGAGTCCTTCTCGAAGCGGCCGGCGTCCATGATGAGGTCGTGGAAGAGGCGGTGTTCGGGCGCGACCTCGAGCGTGAACTGGTAGCGCTCCGACCCGAAGGGCACGTCCTTCAGCGCGCGGTTCAGCTCGTCGATCTGCCGCCGGACGTCGACGAGGTTCTCGCGCAGGCGGAAGATGACGTCCTCGGCCAGCTGCTGGATCGCCTCGTCCTTGGCCCGGACGATGCGCTCGCGGTACTCGGGCAGGCGGCTGTCGCGCCACAGGTCCCGCTGGGCGCTGAAGTCGTCGTAGCCCTCGCCCTCGACCTCGGCGGCCAGGCCGAAGGTGTTGGCGTACTCGGTCTTGAGCCTGACGAGGCTCAGCACGAGCCCCTGGACGCGGCTGTCGATGTTCCGGTACTGGCGCTCAAACACCTCGCGGATCTCGGCCGCCTCGCGGTCGGCGCGCTCGCGGCGGTAGCGCTCCTCGTAGCCGGCGCGGCGCTCGGCGTCCTCGGCAGCACCGGGCACGAGGGCGTCGAGACGGGTCCGCGCCTCCTGCCCGGCCAGCGCCGCGCGCGCGCGCTCGGCGCCGGCGTGCTCCAGATCGCGGGCGCAGGCGCCGACGCGCTCGCGGAGATCTCCCCGCTCGCGGTCCAGGCGCTGCAGCTCGGCGTCGGCGGCGTCGCGCTCGCGCTGGAGGTGCTCCACTTCGCGGCGGTCGATCCGGTCGAGCTGCCGCTGGAGCAGCGCCGCGCGGGCGCGCAGGTCGGGCAGGCGCTGGGCCGCCTCGACGAGGCGGGGCAGCTCGACGGCCTCGCCCAGCGCCCTTCGGCACGCCCCCGCGGCGTTCCGCAGCCACTGCACGGCCCGGGCGAGGTCGACGACGGCCGCGGAGAGCTCGCCCAGACGCCGGCCGATCTCCTCCTGCCGCCGCAGGCGGGCGGCCTCGCCGACGTAGTGGCGGCGGAACACCTCGAGCGGCGTCTGCCGCGCCACGTGGTTCTGGTACACCATGACCGTGTCGGTGATGGCCCGGCGGTGGCGGCGCAGCTCCTGCTCGCTCTCGCAGCAGATGACGTCGCCGAGCAGGAAATCGACGTAGGCGCGGGCCAGGGGGTCGTCGGTGGCGACCTGCTCCGCGAGCGACCGCGCCTCGCGGCGCGGCGCCATGGCCTGGATGCGCTCGATGTCGACGAGCCCGACGCTCGCGATGAAGATGCGGCCCCGGCCCGGCAGCGTGTAGTCGCGCTTGTGCCGCTCGTAGAGCGCGAGGGCCCGCGGGAAGTCACCGGGGGCGACGAGCACGTCGAACCGGCGCGTGTTGAGGTAGCCCTCCACCGCGTCGCGCCACCGCGCCGACGCCACCTCGATGAGCTCGCAGAGCGGCCGGGGCTCGCGGGCGCCGCCGAGCCGGGCCCGCAGCAGGTGCAGGAGACCCTCGGCGCCGTCCGGATAGCGCTGCCGCCCGCGCTCGAGGTCGGCCTGCTCCGCCTCCAGCAGATGGCCCTCCCGATTGGTGGCCTCCAGCGCCTCGTCGAGCCGCGCCAGGGCCACGGCGATGGCGTCGGCGGCCCGCCCGAGGTGGCGGGTCCAGGTGGCGAGGTCGCGGCCGCCCAGGTGTCCGTCGCGCGCGAGCGTCTCGCGCAAGCGCCCGACCACGGCCGGCTCGTCGGGGGCGCCGAGCAAGGACGGGGACGGGAAGGCGTCGGGCTGGACGCTCCGGATGTCGCGAGCCTCCTGGCCGATGAGCGTGTCGAGCACCGCCCGCTGGCCGTCGAGGATGCGGCGGGCCCGGGTCTCCGAGTCGGCGGCGTCGCCGATCTCGCGCCGCGTCGTCTCCAGGTCGCGCTCGAGCGCCTGGATCTCGCGGAAGCCCGGCGTGGCCACCAGGAGCTCGGTCAGGCGGTCGCGCTCGCGCAGAAAGAAGGCCCGCTGATCGTCGGCGCGCGCGAGGTCGGCGGCGAACGCGTCGCGGGCGCGCGCGGTCTCCTCCAGATGCCGGTCGATCTCGTGCAGGCGGCCCTCGGCCAGCTCGACGTCGGCCCGCAGCGAGAGGTAGTGGTGGCTCTCGGCCGTACGGCGCTCCTGGGCGATGCGCTCCCCCTGCGTGCAGATGGCGTCGAGGGCCGCGAGCCGGCGCTCGGCGTCGCGCGCCTGGGCCTCGAGCCGCTTGTAGTGCTCGAGGTTGGCCTGGAGCGACTCGGTGTCGACGGGCCGCTCGTCCAGGAGGTAGTGAAAGACGAAGTCGCGGACCTCGCCGATCGGCTTGAAGTCGAGGGCCTTGACGATGAGCCGGTGGAACGCCTCCGGTAGGGCGCCGAGGCGATGGCGCAGCTCGTCGCGATAGGTGGCGGCGTCGGCGAAGGACCGGGCGTGCGGGACCGCGCGCAGGGCCTGCCGGAAGTCGCGCAGCGGCCGCACGAGGTCGCCGGGGGCGATCGCGGGGACGTCCGCCGCCGCGCTTCGCGGGACGACGAAGTGGACCCGGGCGACGTGCGTATCGGTCTCGGCCGCCTCCATGGCCAGGCCGCACGCGAAGTCGCCGGCGGGATCCTGGTAGTCGGTGAACTGGAGGATCACGTACGACGAGCACGCGCCCCGGCCGAACCGGACCTGGCCGGGGCGCGTCTCGTCCTCGGAGCCCAGCTTGTAGCGCACGTAGCCGTGCAGGCTCCGACGGCTCTGCTCGTTGGCGGCCTTGTTGAAGCGCACCTGCTGCTGGTCGGCCACCAGCGCCCACTGGACGGCGTCGAGCACCGTCGACTTGCCGCTGCCGTTGTCGCCGAGCAGCAGGCAGCTGCCGCCGAGCCAGAACGTCTGGTCGGCGAAGTGGTACCAGTTCACGAGGCGGATGGCGGCCAGGTGAATCATCGGGACTCCTCGCCGTCCTCGGGGTCGTCGGCGGGGCCGCCGTCGTCGGCCGAGACCAGCGACCCCGTGTAGGCGCGGATCCGCTCGGCCATCTCGGCGATGCGGTCGGGCGGCAGCACCTTCTCGATGAGCGCGCTCACCTCGAACGTCTCGGTGTCCTCGCCGGCGAACCCGCGCTCGATCACGATCAGGGAGTGACGACCCAGCCGCCGCAGGGCGTGCTCGAGCGCGCGCCGGGAGAGCTGCACGGCGGGCTTGCCCGACTGGATGAGCCGCTCGCGCAGGGCCCCGACGGACATCTCGCATCGGAGGTCCTCGCTCGCCTGCTGCATCTGCTCGTGATAGGCCAGCCGGAGCGTGCACAGCACCAGGCTCTCGAGCTTCGAGAGCCGCACGCGCTGCTCTCCCGATTCGTGGACCGCCCGGCACAGTCGGAGACCGAGGTCGATCTCGAGCCGCCATCCGCCGATCCGGAGGTAGCCGTCGATGAGCTCGCGGTGCCGCTCCGCGAAGCGCCAGTCCGGATCGGGCCGCATGGCGGGCCCCGGCGTGAGCACGTGGCCGGACAACAGGCGGGTCACCACCTCGCGAAAGCGGTCCTGCTGCGCCGGTTCGAGCCCGGCGTAGTCCGCGGTGAAGTCCACGACTCACGCCCTCCGCCGGCGGCCCACGAAGCCGCGCGGGAAGCCATAGGGACCATGGCGGGCGAGGCGCTCCTCCGCGGGCGCCGGGTCGCGCTCGAACCGGTAGGGCGAGCGGCCGTCGAGCCCGTAGGCCACGGTGTAGATGAGGCGGACGTAGTCCGTGTCGGTGTCCGGCGCCACCTCGGCGAGCGGCGCGGCGGCGCGGGCGCCGAGCAGGCCCTCGACGAAGGCCTCGACCCGCGAGCGCGCGAACGGCCGGCGCAGGCGCGGCGCGATGTCGCGCCGGAGCTCCGCGGTCTCGGGCGCGCGGCGGGCGAGCGGCTGGGCCTCCGGACGCGGCCGCCGCCGCGGGGGCGTGTATAGGAAGCCGCTGGCGAGCAGCTCGCAGCGATAGACGTCGAAGACGAGGTCGGGCGCCCGATCGCGCGCGAGCACGTCGACGATGCGCTGCAGCTGCCCTTCGGTCCGGGTGTCCTGCCGGAGGAGATACATGAGCTTGCGGAGGGCGACGCCGCTGAAACGGGCGTTTCGGACGTCGATGTCGTCGACGAGCCGGGGCAGCGTCTCGAACTGCGTCCTCAGGAGCCGCAGGTCCGCGGTCACGGCGGCGCCGGCGGCCTGCGAGTCGACGGAGAGCTGCTCGGCGTACCAGCGGCCAGCCGCCTCGAGCGCTCGCCCGTCGGCCTCGATCGCGTCGAGGCGGTGCAGGATCTCGCCGCGCCACTTGTAGAGATTGTCGACGGTCTTGAGCCGGTGATAGTTCGCCAGCACCGCGTGGCGGTAGTGGTCGAGACCCTCCTCGAGCACGCCGGACGCCGACGTCGCCGCGTCGAGCAATCGCTGGGTCGATGCAAAGATGTTGCGGTCGAGGATCTTCAGCTCCCGGATCATGTCCAGCGTGTGCCGGCGCGCCTCGCTGAGCGACACGCCGGGCCGTCCGGCGAAGACGTCCGCCCGCAGCTGCGAGGCGATGGAGTGCGCGTACCCCTGGAACAGGGGTTGCTCATCGCGGGCGACGCGGACGAGCGCTTCCAGGATGCGCGCCGCGTACGGGAAGAAGTTGAGCACCTCACCGACCGCGCTGCGGTACTCGAAGTGGAACCAGCCGGCGGCCTCGAGCCGACCGACGAGCCGGCGCGCCGTCGCGCGCAGCAGCGCCGCGTCGTCGCTCGCCGGCTCGCCGGCGTCGCC
>DASTFB010000064.1 GCA_035709005.1 Candidatus Methylomirabilota bacterium
CTCCCTGGTTCGTCGCTCTACATAGGTAGACCCCAATGAACGTCGCTTCGATGCTGGCCCAGGCGGCCCCGGCCGCCGCCGCCGCCGCGCGCCCCCACACCCCCGGCGGCGAGGTCAACCTCGTCCTGCCCAGCCTCGACCAGGGGAGCTTCTTCGGCCTCACCGGCCACGACTTCCTGCTCGGCGGCCTCGCGGTGTGCGTGCTCGGCCTGCTCTTCGGCCTCCAGAGCTACCTGGCCGTGCGCAAGATGCCGGTGCACGCGGCGATGCGGGAGATCTCGGAGCTGATCTACGAGACCTGCAAGGCGTACATGATCCAGCAGGGGAAGCTGCTGCTGGTGCTGGAGCTGTTCATCGGCACCGTGATGGTGGCGTACTTCGGGCTCACCGGCTCGACCCTCGCCCAGATCCTGATCATCCTGATCTTCAGCCTCATCGGGATCGGCGGCAGCTTCGGCGTGGCCTGGTACGGCATCCGCATCAACACCCTGGCCAACTCGCGCACCGCGTTCGCCAGCCTCCAGGGCCGGCCGTACCCCGTCTACGCGATCCCGCTCCGCGCCGGCATGAGCGTGGGCATGATGCTGATCTCGGTCGAGCTGCTGTTCATGCTCGCCATCCTCCTCTTCATCCCCGGCTCCTACGCGGGGGCGTGTTTCCTCGGCTTCGCCATCGGCGAGTCGCTGGGCGCCTCCGCCCTCCGCATCGCGGGCGGCATCTTCACGAAGATCGCCGACATCGGCTCCGATCTCATGAAGATCGTCTTCAACATCAAGGAGGACGACGCACGCAACCCGGGCGTCATCGCCGACTGCGTGGGCGACAACGCCGGCGACTCGGTGGGGCCGACGGCCGACGGATTCGAGACCTATGGCGTCACCGGCGTCGCCCTCATCTCGTTCATCCTGCTGGCCGTCCGCGAGCCGGCCGTCCAGGTCCAGCTGCTGGTCTGGATCTTCATGATGCGCGTGCTCATGATCGTGGCCAGCGGCGCCTCCTACCTCCTCAACGAGGCCCTCACCCATAGCCGGTACGCCACCGCCACCCGGATGAACTTCGAGGCTCCGCTCACCTCGCTGGTCTGGCTGACGTCCGGCGTCTCGGTGGTGTCGACCTACGTGGCCTCCTACGCGCTGATCGGTGACCTGGGCGACGGCAGCCTGTGGTGGAAGCTCTCCACGGTGATCACCTGCGGCACGCTGGCCGGCGCCATCATCCCCGAGCTGGTCAAGGTCTTCACCTCGACGGAGTCGGCCCACGTGCGCGAGGTCGTGACCTCGGCCCGGGAGGGCGGGGCCTCGCTCGGCATCCTCTCGGGCCTGGTGGCCGGAAACTTCAGCGCCTACTGGCTGGGCATCGTCTTGATGCTGCTGATGGGCGTGGCCTTCCTGGTCAGCACGTTGGGCCTGGCCGCCCTGATGGTCGCTCCCGCCGTGTTCGCCTTCGGCCTGGTCGCCTTCGGCTTCCTCGGCATGGGGCCGGTGACGATCGCCGTCGACTCGTACGGGCCGGTGACCGACAACGCCCAGTCCATCTTCGAGCTCTCGCTGATCGAGCAGCTCCCGGGCGCGGCGGAGGAGGTGCGGCGCGAGCATGGCTTCGCCGTGAACTTCGAGCGGGCCAAGCACCTGCTGGAGGAGAACGACGGCGCCGGCAACACGTTCAAGGCCACCGCCAAGCCCGTCCTCATCGGCACCGCCGTGGTCGGCGCCACCACGATGATCTTCTCCATCATCGTGCTCCTCACCCACGGCCTCACCCAGAACCTGGACAAGCTCTCGGTGCTCCATCCCCCGTTCCTCCTGGGCCTGATCGCCGGCGGCGCCGTGATCTACTGGTTCACCGCGGCCTCGATCCAGGCGGTGACCACTGGCGCCTATCGCGCCGTGGAGTTCATCAAGGCGAATATCCGTCTGGAAGGCGCGACGAAGGCGTCCGTCAGCGACAGCAAACGGGTGGTGGAGATCTGCACCCAGTACGCGCAGCGCGGCATGTTCAACATCTTCCTGACCGTGTTCTTCGCCACGCTGGCCTTCGCCTTCCTGGAGCCGTACTTCTTCATCGGCTACCTGATCTCCATCGCGCTCTTCGGCCTTTTTCAAGCCGTGTTCATGGCCAACGCCGGCGGGGCCTGGGACAACGCCAAGAAGATCGTGGAGGTCGAGCTGAAGGAGAAGGGCACGGCGTTGCACGCGGCCACCGTCATCGGCGACACGGTCGGTGACCCCTTCAAGGACACCTCGTCGGTCGCCATGAACCCCATCATCAAGTTCACCACCCTCTTCGGCCTCCTGGCCGTGGAGCTGGCCGTCACCATCACGGCCGAGCGGGGCGGCGCCCTGACCTACGTCCTGGCGCTGGCCTTCTTCCTGGTTTCGGTGGTCTTCGTCTGGCGCTCGTTCTACCGGATGCGCATCCGGGGCGGCGCCGAGCCGGGGCCCACCGCCGTGCGAAGCGGAGTGCACGAGGCGGCGCGCGGCAACTAGCCGGTGGAGTTGCTCGTTGACCTGGCCAGCGGCCGCTACGCCCTGGACGATCTCGTTCGCTGGGGCGGGTATGTCGTCCTGGTCACGATCGTCTTCACCGAGACCGGCCTGCTGGTGGGCTTCTTCCTGCCCGGGGACTCGCTGCTGATCACGGCCGGCCTGGTGGCCGCCTCGGGGGGTCTGGACATCTGGTGGCTGAATGTCCTGCTCGTCGCGGCGGCGATCCTGGGCGACAGCACCGGCTATGCCATCGGCGCCCGGCTGGGGCCGCGGTTGTTCACCCGCGAGCGGTCGATGCTGTTCAACCCCCGCCACGTCGAGCGGACGCGGCAGTTCTACGCCCGTCACGGGGCCAAGACCATCGTGATCGCCCGGTTCGTCCCGATCATCCGGACCTTCGCGCCGGTCGTCGCTGGCGTGGGCCAGATGGCCTACCGTCGCTTCCTCGTCTACAACGTCGTGGGGGGCGTGGGATGGGTGGTCAGCATGACGTGGGCCGGCTATCTGCTGGGCCGGATCATCCCGGACCTCGACCGGTACATTCACCTCGTGGTGGCGATCGTCATCGTGCTGTCGGTGATCCCGATCGGGATCGAGTTCGCGCGCGAGCGGAGGAAGCGGTCGCCGGCGCCCTGAGGCTCCTGGCCGTCGCCCTCGGGCATGCGCCCTGGGCGGTGGCGAGCTGGCTCGGCCGCCGGCTGGGCGACCTCGCGTGTCTCAGCTTTCCCGGGCGCCGGCGGCTCACGCTCGACAACCTCGCCCGGGCCTTCCCCGAGCTGAGCGCCGCCGACCGCCGGGCGCTCTGCCGGCGCTCATGGCAGCATCTGGGCCTCGTGTTCGTCGAGCTGTGCGCGCTGCTGAGCCGCCCTCTGGACGACCTCCTGTCCCGAATCTCCGTGGAAGGACGAGAGCATCTCGATCGCGCCATGACGACGCACGGCCGGGTCCTCGCGCTGAGCGGCCACCTGGGGAACTGGGAATTGCTCAGCGTCGCCCATCGGGTGACGCCGTATCCGCTGGCCGTGGTGGTCCGGCCCCTGGACTCCCGGTGGCTGAATCCAATCGCCGAGCGGCTGCGGCGGCGCACGGGTGTGGAACTGATCGACAAGCGCGGGGCCCTGCGCCCGGTCCTGACCGCTCTGGCGCGCGGAGGCATGGTCGGTATCTTGCTCGACCAGAACGCCGCCCGCTCCGAAGGCGTGTTCGTTCCGTTCTTCGGCTCCCCGGCCAGCACGTCGCGCTCCGTCGCGCTGCTGGCGCTGCGCACCGGCGCGCCCGTCGTCCCGATCTTCGCGCGGCGTGAGGCGGACGGGCGCCATCGCATCATGGTTCAGGCACCGCTCGACCCGCCCAAGACCAGCGATCGCGAGGCGGCGGTGGCGGAGCTCACGGCGCGCTGCACGGAAGTGATCGAAGCGGCCATTCGCGAGGCACCCGAGCAGTGGCTCTGGATGCACAACCGCTGGCGGACCCGGCCCGTGGCCCCTGCGTGACCGGCATGCTGGTCGGGCTATTGCTTCTGGCCAGCGGGCCGGAAGCTCGCCTCGCGCGCGACGTCCCGATCGACGCGTACCGAACGGCCGCGGCGGCCGGCGCCTTGGGAACGGTCGCCGGGCGCGCCGTCGCCGATCCCAGGCGACCCGGCGAGCCTCCGACCGGCCTGAACGACGTCAGCGTGACGCTGCTCCCCCGCTCCCAGGCCCTGCTGGTCGAGCTCGAGCGTATCCGCGAACAGGCGCGGCGGGAGCCCGACGCGTACCGCTCGTCGGCTCGCGAAGTGGCACGGGCGCGGCGGGACTTCGAGCGCGCCCTGGCTCAGGCCGGTGACGCGGACCTGGTCCGGTTCACCGCGGTGGAGCCGGACGGCGCGTTCGTGCTCCGGCGGGTCCCGGCAGGAGCGTGGCTGCTCATCGCGCAGCGCGCGGTGTTCGTCCCGATAGCGGGTGCTGCTCCATCCCGGCGGGATCGCGAGAGCTTCAGGCCCCGCTCCCGCTTGACCGGGTATCTGGCGGTCACCATCTGGCTGCGGGAATTGACCGTGCGGTCGGGGGAGTCGCAGTCCGTCGAGCTGACGGACCGGAACGCCTGGATGAGAGCGATCGCGGAGGAGCGGGCACCGCAAAGCCGTCGATAAAACTGTCAGAACGGCAACGCGCGCCGGGGGGCGGCCTCCTCGCGTCCGGGCTCGCTCGACTCGGCGGCACACCGACAACTCAGCGATAAACCGGAGCAAACGCACCGGATCCACGCAGTCGTGGAGGCGGCCCTCGTCGTAGCGCGTTGACCCCTCGTCGCGGGCCGTGGTAAATAACGACCAGGCTTTTGATTGTATGACTATTGACGCTCGATTCCTCCATGTCGTCGGGGTGTTGCTGATCGTTCTGGCGTTGGCTCCACTCGCGCCCGCCGGAGCGGATCCCTATCTTTCGCAGGCCGACATCGTCGAGCATCCTGCGTTGCCGCCTGCGCTTCACGACCTCGATCCTGCGCTCGAGCAAGACCCGGGTGACGAGCTGGGCGCCGTCGACACTCGCCCCGAGGATGACGACTCCAACGTCGCCACCGGGATGGATCCGTGGGCCGAGGATTCGGCCGAGGCGACGGCAGAGCTCGACGTCGCCACCGAGATCGATCCGTGGGCCGAGGACGCGGTCGACTCCCGGAAGCCCGTCTACGAGGTAGTGGTGAACGAGAGGGTCAGGTACTTCCTCGATCGCTATACCGGCGATCGTCGGGAGGTCGTGAGCCTGTGGCTGGAGCGCGCCGCCCGTTACCTCGACATGATCCGTGAAGTCTTCCGGGCCCGTGGGCTGCCCGAGGAGCTGGCCTTCGTGGCGATGATCGAGAGCGGCTACAACCCGAAAGCGGTGTCGCGAGCCGGCGCCAAGGGGATGTGGCAGTTCATGGCGCCCACGGCGCGGCGCTACGGGTTGCGCGTCGACCGGTGGGTCGACGAGCGGCTCGACCCGGTCAAGTCGACCGCCGCCGCCGCCGCGTACTTGCAAGACCTGTACAGCCTCTTCGGCTCCTGGGCGCTCGCCAAGGCGGGCTACAACGCGGGCGAGATGAAGGTCGCCAGGGCGATTCGACTGACCGGGACGAACGACTTCTGGGAGCTCGCGCAGAGCCGCTACCTCCGCGATGAGACCAAGAATTTCGTCCCGGCCATCCATGCCGCCACCGTGATCGGTCGTGATCCCTCGCGGTACGGCTTCGAGCCGGGGACGGCGGAGCTTCCGGCGACGGCGGCGGTTCGGGTTCCGCCCCGGACGCGGCTGAGCGTGCTCGCGGCCAAGAGCGGGATCCCGCTGGCCACCCTGCGGGCCCTCAATCCGGTTCTCATCCGGGCCACGACGCCCCCGGGCCGACCGTACGAGCTCACGGTGCCCCTGGCCGACGCCGGGCGGATGCGGGCGGCGGTCGCTCCCAAGAAACGGACCGCGGTCGCCGCGCGGGGCAAGAGTCGGCGGGTCGCCGAGGCGACGGACATCCACGTGGTCCGGCCCAACGAGACCGTGAAGGGGATCGCGCATCGTTACGGCATCAAGGTGGCCGACCTGCTGCGCTGGAACACCCTGCTCGATCCCGATCGGATCCGCCCCGGTGACCGGCTGCGCGTCGTCGAGATCAGGGTGTCGGCCGAGCCCGCGCGCGGGCCTCGGTGACGATCGAAGTCAGGCTCTTCGCCACCTTCGCCTCGTACCTGCCTCCGGGCAGCGGTGGGGGTACCGCGATGATCGAGATGCCTCAGGGCAGCACCGTGGACGATGTCGCCGCGCATCTCGGCATTCCGTCCAGCCTGCCGCGCATCGCACTGGTGAACGGCCAGGATGCCGATCCGGGCCGGCGCCTGAGCTCGGGCGACATCGTGACGCTCTTCCCCCCACTGGCCGGGGGCAGCTGACAGCCCGCCGGGGGCCGCAGCAGGGGCGCGTGTCGTGGCCGGAATGGTACACTCAAACGGCTTCGGGAAAAGCCCAGGAGCTGTTGAAACGGAAGCGTCCAGGAACCCGGTGGGCCTCCCGGACTTCAAATCCGGTGTCCGGCTCTAGACAAGCTGGAGGTGGGTTCGACTCCCACACGCTTCCGCCATCGAGGGAGCATGGCTAAGCGCGATCAGGGGCGGAAGGTGAGTCGGCGTACCCGGCGTCAGTGGCAAGCCGTCGGGCTCGTCGTGGCGGTGCTCGTCGCTGTGGTGGTCGGCTACTTCGCCTATCGGGCGGCGGCCGATCTGCCCGGTGTGTCCATGCCCGACCAGGGCAATCGCCACATCCAGCGGGCCACCGACCCGCACGAAGCCTACAACAGCGACCCGCCCACCTCGGGGTCGCACCTTCCGTACCTCGCCCCCTGGGGGATTCATACCCGACCCATCGAGCGCGAGCTGCAGGTGCACAATCTCGAGGACGGCGGGGTGCTGGTGCAGTACAACTGCGAATGCCCGGAGCTCGTCGAGCAGCTCAAGAGCGTCGTCCGTGATTACGAGAAGTTCGTCATCCTGGCTCCATATCCCGGCCTGAAGCACAAGATCGCGCTGACCGCGTGGACGCGCATCGACACGCTGGATGGGTACGACGAGCGGCGCATCCGCCGCTTCATCGACAGGTACCGTGGGATCGACCATCACAAGTAGGACCGGCCTGGCGGCGCTGTTCCTGGCCCTGTGCGGGTGCTCGCGCCTCTTCGTCTCGCCGCTGTCGCCGCCGACATTCCGGGCCGAGGTGCCCGCCACCTACGAGGAGACCTGGTCCGCATTGGTGCGAGCCCTGGCCCAGCAGAACGTGCCCCTGCGGGCCATCGCCCGCGACTCGGGCGTGGTGGCCTCGGACGAGTTCGTGTCGCCGATCAATCTCTATGCCGACTGCGGGCAGCTGGGCGGTGATCAGCTCGAAGGGGAGGCCCTCGTCTCCTTCACCATCTTCGCCGAGCCCAACGGCGCCACGACCTTGATCCAGGTGAACTCCAAGATGCGCACCCAGGCGCATCGGCGGGGCCACTCCGGCAAGCTCAGGCCCACGCCCGTCTACCAGTGCGCCTCTACGGGACGGTTCGAGGCCAACCTGGTCGACACCGTCCGTGAGTTCGTGAGGAAATAGGCGTGGCGCCGCGCCTGGCCGACCTCGTCCGCAAAGCTCGCCGCCTGGCGGCCGAGCGCGACCGGCTCGTCGACACTCTCGCCACCGAGTGGGCGCGGGCCTTGCGGGGTCAGCGGCTCTCGCCCGCCGACCTCGAAGAGTTCTGGGCGGGCTTGACCGAAGAGGCCGTGCGCCGGGCCGGTCGTATCAACGACGGCCGCTGGACCCAGCAGGCGTGGCGCCGGGAGGCTCAGGAGATCGTCGCGCGGGTCCGCGAGCGCGTCGAGGCCGTGCTCCGTGAGCACTGAGGGGACCTCGGCCCTTCGGGCCCTCCCCTCGGTCGACGCCCTCGTTCGGCAGGTCGCGCAGAGCCCGGAGAGCCGAGCGCTGCCCCGGGCGCGCCTGACGGCGCTGGTCCGCGACGTCCTCGATGCCGAGCGTCAGCGCGTCCGCGCCGGCCGTGACCGTCCCCCGGACGCCAGCAGCCTGGCCGCCCGGATCCTCGAGGAGATCAGGCGTACCGGGCCCTTCTCGCTACGGCCTGTGATCAACGCCACCGGGGTCGTCCTGCACACGAACCTGGGGCGCGCCCTGCTGAGCCCACTGGCGCTGGAGCGGCTCGGAGGGATCGGCGGGGAGTACTCGAATCTCGAGCTGGACCTGGCCTCCAAGGAGCGCGGCTCCCGCTACACGCACGTACAGGCGCTGCTGCGCCGGCTCACGGGCGCCGAGGACGCGCTCGTCGTCAACAACAACGCGGCTGCGGTCCTGCTGGCCCTGGAGACCCTGGCCCACGGGCGCGAGGTGATCGTCTCCCGCGGCGAGCTGATCGAGATCGGCGGCGAGTTCCGGATCCCCGACATCATGCTGCGCAGCGGGGCGGTGCTCAGAGAGGTCGGCACGACGAACCGGACGCACGCCCGCGACTATGCCGGCGCCATCGGGCCCAGCACGGCCCTGCTCCTCAAGGTCCACACGTCGAACTATCGCGTCGTCGGCTTCACCGCCGACGTGGGCTCCCGCGAGCTGGTCGAGCTCGGGCGCGAGCGGGGGCTGCCGGTCATGGAGGACCTGGGGTCAGGGTCGCTGATGGATCTGCGTCCCTGGGGCTTTCCCCACGAGCCCACGGTGCAGGAGGTCGTCGGCAGCGGTGTCGACCTCGTCTCGTTCTCGGGCGACAAGCTGCTCGGCGGCCCCCAGGCCGGAATCATCGTCGGGCGCCGGGATCTGGTCGAGCGGCTCAAGAAGAACCCGTGGAACCGGGCCCTCCGCATCGACAAGCTCACTCTGGCTGCGCTGGAGGCGACGCTCTACGAATACGACGCGGGCCGGGCGCTGCAGACGGTGCCCACCGTGCGCATGCTCACCGAGCCGCTGGCCGACGTCCGCAGCCGCGCCCAGCGCGTCGTGGCCAGAATTCCCCGAGATCTGCGGGCCGGCCTGGCCGCGCGCGTGATCGAGGATCAGGCTCAGGTCGGTGGAGGGGCCCTGCCCACGGTCGAGCTGCCGACCTGCGCCGTGGCGCTCGGGGCCAGCCCCCAGGCGGCCCGCGCCCTGGACGAGGCGCTGCGCCGCGGCGACCCTCCGGTGGTAGGCCGCATCGGCGACGATCGCCTCTTGCTGGACTGCCGCACCGTGCTGCCGTCCCAGGTGACGGCGCTGGCCGCCGCCATCGTCGCCGCCGGTTCT
>DASTFB010000065.1 GCA_035709005.1 Candidatus Methylomirabilota bacterium
CCTTGGGACGATCGAAGTCAGGATCGAGCCGTGACGTGACAGTGATGGCGCCGTGTCCGAGGCTCGAACGCACAGATGACGGATAACTTCGCAATCCAGCGGACGCGCTTCGCGCGCATGGCACGCCGCAATGCGCGAGCGTACCCTGTATAAGGACAAGGTGCGCCTTATAATAAGAAGGGCTCTACCGGGTTTCGTGTGGGTAGAGATCGAGACCTCCACAGTGGAAGTAGATCGCGATCTTGAAGTGCTGGGCATTTCGGAAGCCTCGGGCCGTCTTCTTCACCCACTGGATCACCGCGTTGACCGCCTCGAGCCCAGCGTTGGTCAGGCCGTGGCGCGCGTAGGTGAGCAGGTTCGGCAGATGCCGTTGCATCAGCTTGGCGACGGCCGCCATGGGCTTGAGCCGGCTATGCGTCGCCCGCCAGAACCAGCGGGTGAAGAACTTGCGGGCGGCCCCCGGGGAGCGATACGCCCAGAACGTGCGAAAGCGCTCCTTGAGCGCCCAGGCTCGGCCGACTTTGAGATCCTCGCGGTGCAGGGCCCGGAAGGCCTCGCGCTGGGCCGACGTCATGGCCTCGGGCCGCATGAGCCAAAGGTACTTAGACCCGGTGAGCCGCGTGTCGCCCGCCCGCTTGAGGGTGCGGTGCTCTCCACGCCGCACGTGATCGACGGCGTCGTGCAGATGTTTGACCACGTGGAACTTGTCGAAGACGATCTTCGCCTCGGCCGCGGGCAGATGGGCTCGGGTCGACTGCACGTAGGGTTCCCACATGTCCATCGCGACCGCGGTAATGCCGTCGCGCTGCGCCGGCGTCAGCGTGGGCCAGAAGCTGTCCAGGCTCTCCTGCTTGCGGTCATCGGCGAGGTACAGCACCCGGCTCCGCTCCAAGTCGGCGACCACGGTCAAGTATCGATGCCGCTTGGCGATGGCTTTCTCGTCGACGCCCAGCCGGGCCACCACCTCCTGGCCACGCCGGGCCAGGCCGCGCCTCACCGCGCGCCTCTTGATGCCCCAGGCCTCGTCCCAGGTAATCCGGAGGAGTCGGCCGGCCCCCGTCACCGAGCACTCCCGCAGCAGGTCGATGGCGAGCCGCTCGAACAGCGCCGTGAACTGCGAGCCCGGCTCGGCCCAGGGGATCCGAATCTGCTTTACGCCGTGCTGCCCACAGTTCACGCGGGGCACGTCGGCCTCAATCCAGGTCGTGAACTGCATGGTGTCCAGGTGCCGCCAGCGCCGGGGCTTGCCGTCGTACCGCGGTTGGGTGCTGTCGCACTCCGGACACATAAATGGCCCCGGCCCTGCCTCCACCTGCACGACCACCCGCTGCCCCTTCACGTCGAGCTCGACATTGACGACCGTCCACGGCGGGGTCAGCCCCAGCATCGCCCGATAAAGTTCGACGTCGCGCATCGCTCCGATCCTCCTTTCGGTCGATCGGAGCATAGACGGAGCCGGTCACGAACCCACACGATTTCCGGAAGAGCCAAAAAATGAGACGGCGCTTCTATGTGTGCTGCGGAGCCCATGCCGCGCACGTCTTGGCCGCGCTGAGCTGGCTCGCCACGACGGTGGCGCTCCGCCAGACACCTGCCTCGAGGCGGGCGCGCTTTACTGGCACGTCGTGCTCGCCCTGTGGCCGGTGCTCTACGTGTCCGTCTATCTGCTGTGAGCGGGGGTACGCGCCGCGTAGAGCTCGACGCAGCGCCGGCACAGGCCGTCAGCCGGGCGCCACCAGGGAAAGTCCCGGCCGATCGCTGCCAGGACGTCGCCGGGCAGTGTCGCGGGCGCCGGCTCGAGGGCGCGAGTCGGCAGATCGCAGAGGCGACACCGAGTCGGCCGCGCGCCCTCCGCCCCGCCGGCGGCAAAGGCGACGAGCGCGGCATGCGTCAAGTGCTGCGCGTCGAAGAAGCGATCGAACGCCGCCTCGGCATCGGCCCCGAGCTGCGGGAATGCGCGCGCGAAGTCGGCCAGACGCTCGGCCCGGGCCGTCGCTGGCAGGCTGCCCAGCCGGACGAGGCGCCCGTCGACCCAGGCCTTCCACAGCACCCGGTAGCTGTCGCGCACCACGCGCTCCCGCGCGCTCCCACCCCCGCCCGGCGGGAGCGTCGCCTCGTAGCCGAACTCCGGGTCGAGCATGTCGGCGACGTGGCGCAGCTCGCGACGGAGCAGGAGCCACAGCCGTTGCGGCGCCGCCACCGTCTCCGGCGTGACCTGTAGGAAGAGTGTCGGGCCGACATCGGAGCCGACCAGGAGATCGGCCGTCTCGTCCCGCCGGCTTCGCGCCAGTACCACGAGCCAGCGGCCGCAGCGGGGCGCGATCCCCGGCTGCTCGGCCAGGGCGCCCCGCAGGGGCCGGTCCAGGCCCAGGCGCCTGAACCAGCGTGCGTGGAGCGCCTCGAACGCCGCCTCGCGGGGCTCGAGCTCGACAACCTCGTACAGCGTGTCGCGTTCGGCATGGAACTGGTGTGCCGAACGATGCCCGCGTATGGCGGCGAGCACCGCGGCCTCGACGAGCCGCGGCTCGAATTCCGGATCGAGCTGCCGCGCCCTCATGCGCCCGCCCTCACCCCGGCCGGCCCGCACCCCGCCGGCGTGTCGTCCGGTTCTGCGGAGCGCAGACGGAGCAGCCCGGGCCCGGCCGCGACGCCCGCGCGCGCGCACTCGGTGGCGACGAAGCTGGCGAGCAACCCACCGAGCGCCCCGTAGAAGCCGTCGCGGTCGAGCCGGGCCAGCGCCGTTCCGAACGCGGGCGCCCAGCGCCCGACGTGGTCACGCAGGAAAAGCCGCGCGGCGCCGGCCGTCACCGCGCGCGAGGCCTCATCGCCCAGGGCCAGCGCGCGCGCCTCCTTCCGGGCGAGCATGAGCAAGAACTCGCACTCGCAGGCGATGTGGTCCGGACGCTCGCGGGCCGCCGTGTCGAGGCGGAGGCCGAAGGCCCGGAAAAAGCCCCCGAGGTCGCTCATCTCTCGCTGGGGCGCCCACAGCGAGTCCTCACCGTACTCCGTCTCGTAGGGCGGCGCCGCGCCGCGCGCCGTGTGTCCGAACAGCCGCCCGTACGCGAGGGCGAGCTCCGCCACCGTGGTCGGCGGCTCGACGGCGAGCGCCAGCGCGAGCGGCGCCAGGCCGTCGCGGCCGGCGACGAAATCGAGCACGGCGGCAATGTCGGCCAGCGCGAGGGCTCCCGCGCTCGAGGCCAGCCGGGCAATCGTCTCTCCCGTGGGAGGCCGGAACCCCAGCGCGAGCGCTTCCCAGAGCGCGCTCCGGGCCAGGGCCAGATCATCCGGCGCGAGCCCGGCGCTCTCAGATGGAGTTGGCATGCTGGCTCCCGCGGACGTGGATCGGCTCGTCGACGGTCGTCCGAAACAGCTCCTCGCCGTCCCGGCCATAGGCGATTACCGTGTCGTTGTACAGCGTGATCTCGCGGCCGCGCAGCGTCCCCTCGTACGTCTTCGGCCCCTCGACGACCTTGTAGCCGAAGATCATGCGATTCGAGCGGCGGAAGAGCTGCAGCACGGCCAGCAGCTCCCGATCGGGATTCTCGTAACGCTCGATGGCCTGGTCGACGCCGGGACCGAACATCTGGCGCAGATAGGGTCGCGGCACCCACCGGGGCGGGATGTAGTACCCGTTGGGCTCCGTGCCGAACTGCGGGTAGAGCGGCAGGGCCACCCGGGCGACGTGGACGAGGTAATAGAGCGGATGCTGCCGGTCCTCGGCCCACGTCCCGTCGCGGTTGAGCTTCACCAGGCCCTGCATCCGGATCTGGCCGATGCACGCGGTCATGCAACGCGTCTCCAGCGGCACGCCGCCGCTCTCCGGATCCTTGCCCTCGATCCGGGGATAGCAGGCGATGCACTTCTCCGACACCCGCGTGTTGCCCCGGTACATCGACTTCTTGTACGGACAGGCCTCCACGCACTTGCGATAGCCCCGGCACTCGGCCTGGTCGATGAGCACGATGCCGTCCTCGGGCCGCTTGTAGATGGCCTTGCGCGGGCAGGCGGCGAGGCAGGCCGGATACTGGCAGTGGTTGCAGATCCGGGCCAGATAGAAGAACCACGTCTTGTGCTCG
This sequence comes from Candidatus Methylomirabilota bacterium, assembly GCA_035709005.1. Classification (NCBI taxonomy): domain Bacteria; phylum Methylomirabilota (SeqCode); species Candidatus Methylomirabilota bacterium. Next base: position 4,077 of record DASTFB010000065.1, read on the forward strand.
GGCAGCGCCTCTCCGGTCTTGTGGTACTCGCCGGGCACCCCCCGGGTGCCCACCGGGTTGTCCTCATAGATGTTGGGCGAGTTCCACTCCTCGTCCGTCGGCAGGTAGCCCAGGACGCGGGCGCTGTCGGGGGTCAGCATCCGCTCGGCCTCGAAGATCGTGCGTCCCTCGAAGCGGCCCCAGGGAGCCCGGCGGTCGTCGCCGAGGGCGCCTGTCCAGCCCCGGCCCTCGGGATTGGCCCGGTCGAGCAATTCCAGAATTTTCATGTCCCAGAACATGGGGTAGCCGCCGTAGGGCTTCGTCTCCACATTCGCCCACCACATGTGCTCCTGGCCCTTGGCGAAGGTCCAGGTGGACTTGCAGGCCATGGTGCAGCTCTGGCAGGCGATGCAGCGGTTGATGTTGAACACGAACGCGAACTGCCGCTCAGGATAGGCCGCCTGATAGGGAAAGGCCATCTCGCGGCCGAGGTGCCAGTTGTGGACGTGGGCCATAGGCTAGTCCCCCCGATGCCGGCCGAAGACGTTCACGCACTCGGCGACGATGGCCGTGACCTCGGCCTCCCCGAGCTGCCGGAGCGCCTGGTGAGCGCCCGCGTAGAACGGCGACCGGAACAGGCGAAGGATCTGCGGGCCATTGAAGCCCAGGCGGGCGAACTCCTCGGCGAAGACCCAGGCCATGTCGCGGGCAGCGTCGCCCTCCGCGGGGAGGCTGACCCCGACGAGGACGGTAGGATCGCTGGGATCAGGATCGGCGAACGGCATGATCAGGCCCTCCGGTAGAGGTCGCCGGCCAGGTAGCGCTTCATGAAGGCATTCTCGTTGTCGGGCGTGAACCCCGTCGTGGTCGGCGCCCACACGCCGATGCCCCCGAGGCCGCCGTCTTCCGCCTTGGTGATTCTGACCAGCGTCTCCTTGGGGACCGTGTTCAGCGCGTGGTTGTCGGCTTCGCCGCCGAAGATGAAGCTCATGGAGACCTTGGCCTTGTGGAAGAGCGTGTCGGTCTGGTGCATGGGCATGTGCCAGTTGCGGGTGACCGACTGCTGGGAGCCGTAGCGGAGGTTCGCCTGGTAGCCGGTGTTCGCCGACAGCGCGCGGCCGTCGGGGCGGGTCTCGTGGGCGCGCACGCTCTTCTCGGTGGCGATGAACGGGGCGTGCTTCATCATGACGATGTTGTACGGGTAGGCGTGGTTGTACTTCACCCGCAGCATGCAGCGCGCCACCTTGTAGAACGGGTCGCCCGGCTTCGCCCCCAGGTACGGGCGGTCGGCCGGATTGGCGTCGACGTAGACGTAGTCGCCGTCGTTGATCCCGAGGTCGCGCGCCGCCTTCGGGTTCAGGTGGATCTGGTGCTCGCCGACCGACGGCGAGCGGCGGTCGAGCCGGTACGGGTCGCCGAAGTTGGAGTCGTAGAGCATGTGCCAGTCGACGTTGGACCAGCTGGAGTGCACGCGGTGGCGCGTCTTGGGGGTCAGGCAGTAGAACCGGAAGCCCCGCTCCCAGAGGAAGTTCCTCGTCGACTTGACCTGCGACCACGGCAGCTTGACGTTGCGGATCGTGCGGGCGTCCCAGTGCTCGGCGGTGAGGGGGATCCCGTAGTCCTGGGGCCGGACATGGGGGTTCGCGGTGACGATCACGTTGGGCAGGTAGGGCGTGGCCTCCGGTCCCTCGCGGTGGACGATGAAGTTCTCGCCGTACTCGATGGCCTCGGGCACGTCGGCGTAGGCGTGCAGGCGCCCGGTGTCGGTGTGGAACGGCTCGCTGTCGTGCACCTGCTCCCAGAAGGGGATGCGGGGGTAGGTGCGGAACAGCATGAGCGCGCCGCCGGGCGGCCCGTACCGACCGGCCATGATGTCGGCCAGGCGGTAGCCCGCGGTGGTGGTCGAGGTGTCGAGCAGGCGCTGGATGTAGACCTCGCGCCGGCCCTCGAGCGCGAACTTGAAGTAGTCGGCGAAGCGCCGGTCGCCGGTGGTCTCGCCCAGGGCCTTCGCGATGCCGGC
>DASTFB010000066.1 GCA_035709005.1 Candidatus Methylomirabilota bacterium
CGTCGGGCGGCCGTCGAGGTGACGCGCGATCCAGTACTCCTGGAACCAGCCGACGTGCCCCATCTCCCAGATGGGTGGCTCCAGGAAGTGCGCCTTGACGCCCAGCATCTGGGCGTCCGTGAGGCCGTCGAGCAGCTCGAGCTCCATGCCGCGCGCATCCAGCAGCGCTTCGAGGAGCGCGTCGGTGGTCGAGCGTCGGGGGAGATCGTTCATGCGGTAAGGGCTCCACCCAGAGTCTAACTTGGAGCCGGGTCTCCTTCACACGGCGCCCGGCTCGGAGACGCGGAACGAAGACTCGTTGCGCTTGAAGACGTCGTTGGCTATCATTGGCCGCACTGCGGAGGTCGCGATGGTCACGCCGGCGGACGTTTCCGCGGTCTCCCGCGCGAACCGATCGGAGACGTGGGTCGATGTCATCCGAAATCGGACCCAGCACCGTCCAGAGCGGGTCGTCTACACCTTCCTCGTCGACGGTGAGTCCCGAGAATCCCGGCTGCCCTACCAGGAGCTCGAGCGCCACGCGCGGGCCATCGCCGCGACCTTGCAGCAGAGCCTCTCCCCGGGCGACCGTGCGCTGTTGCTCTATTCGCCGGGACTGGACTACGTCGCGGCGTTCTTTGGCTGCCTCTACTCCGGCGTCGCCGCGGTTCCGGCCTGGCCGCCGCATCCGGCTCGACTGGAACTGACCCTTCCGAGGCTCCGGAGCATCGTCGCGGACGTGAAGCCCGGGGTGGTGCTAACCGACTCGGCCGGCCTCGGTCTCGCCGAGGTCATGATCCGCAACGCGCCGGAATTCGGGTTGCTGCAATGGGTGGCCACCGACAGCCTCGACCTCGAAGCGGCAAGCGCGTGGCGCGACCCGGAAGTCTCTGCCGACTCGGTCGCCCTCGTCCAGTACACCTCGGGGTCGACCGCTGCTCCCAAGGGTGTCGCTCTCACTCACGGGAATCTGCTCCACAACTCGGCGATCGTTCGGGATACGCTTGGCCATTCCGCGGAGACCGTCGGAATGATCTGGCTCCCTCCCTACCACGATATGGGGCTCATTGGCGGGCTCCTGCAGCCGATCTACGTCGGGTTCCCGGTCTTCGCGATGTCGCCGCTCCACTTCCTCCAGCGACCGCTGCGCTGGCTCGATGCCATCTCGCGTTACCGGGGGACCACGAGCGGGGGCCCGAACTTCGCCTTCGAGCTGTGCGTGCGACGGACGACTGCCGAGCAGCGAGCCTCTCTCGACCTCCGAAGCTGGGAGACCGCCGTCGTCGCGGCCGAGCCGGTCAACGCCGCGACTCTAGAACGCTTCATATCGGCGTTCGCCCCGTGCGGGTTCCGGCCGGCCGTCTTTCGTCCCTCCTACGGTCTTGCCGAGGCGACACTCATGGTCACCTCGCGTGTCGGGTCACATGTGCTCGACGGCCGCGAGCGGGCTCTCGTGAGCTGCGGCAAAGCCCGGCCCGGGCAACAGGTGGTGATCGTCGAGCCGGAGTCCAGAGCTCCCTGCCCTCCCGATGCAGTGGGCGAGATCTGGGTGGCGGGGCCGAGTGTGGCCCGCGGGTACTGGAACCGTCCCGAGGAGACCGAGGTGACGTTCGAGGGCCGTCTCGCGACCACCGGAGAAGGGCCCTTTCTCCGCACCGGCGACCTGGGGTTCGTGCGCGACGGCGAGCTGTTCGTCACCGGACGGTTGAAGGATCTCGTCATCATCCGCGGTCGAAACCACTATCCCGACGATATCGAATGGACAGTTGCCCGCAGCCATCCATCGTTGCGCGCCGGGAGCGGTGCGGCGTTCTCTGTCGTCTCGGACGGAGAGGAGCAGCTGATCGTCGCGCAGGAGATCGACCGCGAGGACCGGCAGCCGGACGTCGACGCGATCATCGACGCCATCCGATGCGCGGTGATGGAGCGCCACAACGTGCGCGTCGCGTCCGTGCTGCTGGTGCGGGCGGGAAAACTTCCACGAACCACGAGCGGTAAGATCCAGCGCTTCGCCTGCCGGAACGACTACCTCTCCGGAGCCCTTGCCGGGCATCGCCGGGACCTCACGGCTTCGGCCTCGGATCGCGCATGAGCCCCGGGCCCGCCGAGCGCGCAGTCGGAGCGGTGCACGCCAGGTTGGTCTCTCTCGTCGCCGAGGCGCTTGGCGTAGCTCCCGAGACCATCTCGATCAAGCGGCCGCTGCGCGACTACGGGTTCGACTCGCTGGCGGCCGTGACGCTCACTGCCGATCTCGAGGACTGGCTGGGACGTCCGGTGGACCCGGCGCTCCTCATGGACTATCCGACCATCGAGGCGCTGGCCGGCTTCCTGGCATGCGAGACGAGCGGTCCATCTGCCCCCGACGAGGTCCCACCTGAGCACAATCACTTCGAGCTGTTCCCAGAGTATCTGGCGCTGCGGGACCGGTTCGACAGGCTCCAGAACCTGGGCCTCGCCAACCCCTTCTTCAGAGTGCACGAAGGGATCGCCCGCGATACCGTGGTCATCGGCGGACGTCGGCTCATCAACTTCTCCAGCTACAACTATCTCGGAATGTCCGGGGACCCCGTCGTCTGCCGGGCCGCCAAGGCCGCCATCGACGCGTATGGCACCTCCGTCTCGGCCAGCCGCATCGTCGCCGGTGAACGGCCGCTCCATCGAGAGCTCGAGCGCGAGCTCGCAACCCTGCTCGGCACCGAAGACTGCGTCGTCCACGTCAGCGGTCACGCCACCAACGTCGCCACCATTGGATACCTGCTCCGGCCGCGGCCGCGCGACCTCATCCTATACGACGCGCAGAGCCACAACAGCCTCGTCCAGGGAGGTCTGGTCTCACGCGCCGCGCGCCGGGCGTTCCCGCACAACGACTGGGAAGCGCTCGACTCGCTGCTGTCGAGCCTCCGCGGCCGTCACGAACGGGTGCTGGTGGCGCTCGAGGGCGCCTACAGCATGGAGGGCGATGTCCCCGATCTGCCGAACTTCATTGCCGTGGTCAAGCGCCGCCGAGCGTTTCTCATTGTCGACGAAGCCCATTCGATGGGAGTTCTCGGCGCACACGGCCGGGGCGTCGGCGAGCACTTCAAGGTCGATCCGAACGACGTCGACCTGTGGATGGGCACGCTCAGCAAGGCGTTCGCAAGCTGTGGCGGGTACATCGCCGGCCGGCATGCGGTCGTCGAGCACCTCAAGTACCTGGCGCCCGGCTTCCTCTTCAGTGTGGGAATGTCGCCCCCCGATGCCGGCGCCGCGCTGGCTGCCATCCGGCTGATGCGGGCCGAGCCCGAGCGGGTCGCTCGGCTTCACGCCAACATCCGCCTGTTCCGCGAGCTCGCCCGAGCCCACGGTCTCGACACCGGCAGTAGTGGCGAGTCCGCCGTCGTGCCGGTCATGGTCGGTGACGACCTGCGGTGCATCGCGCTCTCCGAGGCGCTCTTTCGCCGCGGCATCAGTGTCATGCCGGTCATCCCGCCGGCCGTCCATGACCACCGCGCCCGCCTGCGGTTTTTCGTGACCAGCACGCACAGCGACGAGCAGATCCGCGTCACGGTCGCCACGGTCGCTCAAGAGCTCTCCTGCCTGGGGCGGAGCTAGCGTGGCCGGCTTCATCGGGCAGCACGCGATCATTACCGGGGGCTCGAGCGGCATCGGCAGGGCCACGGCCGTGCGGCTCGCACGAGAGGGCGCGCACGTCACGATCGTGGCGAGGGGTCGGATCCGGCTCGACGAGGCGAGCGCGGCGATCGCCGCCGCGCGGATCGCGCCCGAGCAGCGAGTCGTCGCGCTCGTCGCCGACGTCACCAAGCGGGAACAGATCGCCTCGGCCGTCACGGCCTGCATCGAGGAAATCGGTCCGCCGGACATCCTGATGACGTCGGCCGGTATTGCCCACTGCGACTACTTCCGGGCTGTGCCGCCCGAGGCCTTCGAGCGCGCGATGGCGACGAACTATTTCGGGACGCTGTACGCGATCCACGCGGCGCTCCCGGCCATGGAGCCGCGGCGGCGGGGCCATCTCGTCCTCATGTCGTCGGGCGCCGGGCTGGTCGGCCTCTACGGGTACGCGGCCTACAGTCCGACCAAGTTCGCCGTCCGCGGCCTCGGCGAATCGCTGCGGGCCGAGCTCAGGCCGCGTGGCATCCACGTCTCGATCGTGTACCCCCCGGACACCGAAACGCCCCAGCTCGATCAGGAGCGGCGCACCAAGCCGCTCGAGACGCAGATGATCAGCAGCCGGGCCAAGACGTGGAGCGCGGACGGCGTGGCCCGGACCATCGTGCGCGGCATCCAGCGGGAGGCGTTCACGATCACCCCGGGCCTGGAAATGACTCTCCTGGCCCGCTTACACAGCGTCCTCGCCCCCGGGCTGAACTGGTACTTCGACCGGTTGGTGGCTCGCGCGCGACGCTAGCGCTATGGGCGAAGACCACACCCTCGAAATCCGCGTGGCCGATTGGCCGCCGGCGAATGCGGGGAAAGCCCGGCTCTTGAACAATCCGCATCTGGAGCGTCTGACTCGGGTTCATCCGGCCGTTCCGTCCGTGCTCTTTCTCCCCGTCATCATGGCTATGCTCTGGCGTTTCGCCTCCGACGACGCGCCGCTCGGCGGAATGCTGATCGCAGTGCTGGCCGGCCTGGTCTCGTGGACGCTGACCGAGTACACAATCCACCGAGGTCTGTTCCACCTGCGGCCGCGGCACCGCGTCGGCCGCGCGCTCGCCCATCTCGTGCATGGCGTGCATCACGCTTATCCGTCCGACCCTGGTCGGCTCGTCATGCCGCCCATGGTGAGCGTACCCTTGGCCGTGGTGTTCTATGCTCTGTTCGTGGCCGCGGCCGGCCAGCCGCTTGGCGAGGCATTGTATGCCGGGTTCGTGGCCGGCTACGTCGCGTATGACACAATTCACTACGTCGTGCACACGCAGCCGGCGCGCGCGCGCTGGCTCACGGCGCTGCAGCGAAACCACATGCGCCATCATTTCGACCGGCACGATCGCCGCTTCGGTGTGAGCACCACGCTCTGGGACCATGTGTTCCGGACCCGGTGAATCCCTCGGCGAATGGACATCATCCTGCTCCAACCCGGGGATGTCGCCGACTTCATCAAATTTCCCTGGCGAGTCTACGAAGGGGACCACCTGTGGGTGCCGCCTCTGATCCGAGAGCGAAAAGCCTTCCTCGATCCCGACCGGAATCCCTTCTTTCAGCACGCCCGCGTCCAGCTATTTCTCGCTCGCGAAGGCCACCGCACGATGGGACGTCTCGCCGCCGTCGTCAACGACGCCCACGACCGCTTTCACGGCGAGCGAGCGGGCTTCTTCGGCCTGTTCGAGTGCCTGCCCGACGCCCAGGCCGCTGCCACCGAGCTGGTGGGCGCCGCCGAGGCGTGGGTGCGCGAGCGTCACGCAACGTTCCTCAGGGGCCCTGTCAACCTCTCGACGAACGAGCTGGAATGCGGCCTTCTCGTGGAAGGGTTCGGGACCGCGCCGGTGTTCGGCTCGTCATACAATCCCCCCTACTACGCTCAGTACATCGAGGCGGCTGGGCTTACAAAGTGCAAAGACCTGCTCGCCTTCTATCGCTACTATCACCCGCCGTTGCCGCCTCGCATTCACCGGGCGCTGGAAGCCGCGGCCAGGCTCACGTCTCGGCCGCCGGTTTCGATCCGATCGATCAACATGCGGGAGCTCGAGGCCGAGGCCTTGCGGATCACCGCCATTTACAACGAGGCGTGGAGCGACAACTGGGGCTTCGTGCCGATCACCGAGGCCGAGGCGCGACACCTGGCCCGGCAGCTCAAGACCGCCATCCTTCCAGACCTGAGTCTCCTGGCAGAGGTCGATGGTCAGGCCATCGCGTGCTTCGTCTCGATTCCGGATCTCAACCAGGTCATTCGCCCCCTCAACGGGCGTGCGACCCCGTGGGGCCTGCTCTACGCCTGGGTCCGGCGCCGGCGCATCGATACTGTTCGGGTGGCGCTCCTCGGCGTCAAGAGAGCGTATCGCGGGCAGGGCATCGACCTCAGACTCTTGATGGAGATCTGGAAGCAGCGGGCGGCGCAGTGCCTTCACTGGGAGCTGGCGTGGGTCCTCGAGGACAACTACGCGATGATCCGGATTCTCCAGGAGATCGGCGCGGTCGCTTACAAACGCTACCGGATCTATCAGAAGATCTTCGCCTGAATCGTCAGGGCGAGCCGACACGAACCATTCGATCGAACAGCCCGAGTGTCCGGTCGAACAGGAAGCGCAGGAGTAATGCAGTCCAGGAGGCATGCCAGACGAGATGCTCATACACTTCGGCGAGACACCTGACCTGCGGCAGTCGATTCCACGGAACCGCTGGAAAGTCGTGATGCTCGTTATGGTGTCCCACGTTGAAGGAGAGGAGGTTCAGCGGGCCGTAATAGCTGTAGGTCTCCTGTGACTCGTTCGTCACGAGATGCTCCTGGACCCATCGCCCTCCCAGAGGGTGGAGTCCAATCGAGAAGAAGAGCGAAGCGAGCAGGTATGTGATCGCCTTGATTCCCAGCAGGGCGCTGACCCCCCCGACGAATGCGATCTGACAGGCGAAGGCAAGGAACACCCACCGATCCATCTTGAGCTCTTCGATCTCCTGTACGTTCCGCAGCGCTCGAGTCATGTGGAACAGCGGAAAGAGCAGGAACCAGAGGGCCTTTCCGGTCGGGGAGCGGCCGATCAGCCGAGCTTCCCATCGGCTTGGCAGGTCGAAGTCTCGCTCGTAGACACCCTGATAGCGATGGTGCTTCAGGTGATACCGACCCCAGGTGACCGCGTTCACCAGCACCGTCGGCAGCCCGGCCAGAATTCCAGCGACCCTGTTCAAGCTCCGTCGCTCGAACACGAGATTGTGCGCGCACTCGTGGACCAGCACGAGTAAGGCGTGGGTGGCAAAGGCTCCGACCACGTAGGACACGATCGGCACGATCCACCAGGGCTGTCGTTGCGTCCAGGCGGCCAGGATCGTTTGCACCGCGACGAGCGCCACGATCGGGAGGACGCTCCACGGGTTACACCCGACATGGCGCCAGATCTCGGGATGCCGAGCCAGGATTTCGCGCGCCCGATCGGCGTGAGGCTCGCTGGATGTCGACCGGGGAAAGTCGATCCGTGGTGTGGCCATCGCGTGGCTCTCGACCAGGACGGTATCATACGCATCGACGTGCTACATCTCCTCCTGGCCAATCTGTTCCGGAGAAAGGTCCGCACGGGCCTGACAATGGGTTCCTTCGCAGTGGCCCTCTTCCTGTTCGCGATCCTTTCAGTCGTCCGCGGCGCCTTCCAGCAGGGCATGCACATCGCTGGCGCCGACCGGCTCGTCGTGGTCAATCGCGGTTCGCTGATCCAGCCCCTTCCGTTGGCCTACCGTGAGCGGTTGGCGCGAATCCCCGGCGTGACCCAGGTGACGTTCGCCACCTGGTTCGGTGGCCTTTATCGAGACGAACGTCATTCCTTTGCCCAGTTCGCCATCGACCGCGACAGCTACCGTCAGGTGTTTCCCGAGTGCATCGTCCCTGACGACCAGTGGCAGTCGTTCCTGGCCGACCGAGAGGGGGCCATCGTGGGCGAGGCCCTGGCCGAGCGCTTCCGGTGGAAGGTCGGGGATCGCGTCCCGATCAAGGGCTCGCTCTTCCCGGGAGCGTGGGAATTCAACATTCGCGGCGTGTACCGGGGCCAGCGAGTGCAGGACGACACCACTCAGTTCTGGTTTCACTGGGACTATCTCGACGAGCGACGAACCTTCGGAAAGGGCCTCGTGGGCTGGTACACCGTGCGCGTTGCCACCCCGGATGACGCCGCGCGCGTGGTGCAGGCGATTGACCGGCAATTCGCAAACTCTGCGTTCGAGACCAAGACCGAGACCGAGACGGCCTTCGCCGCCTCGTGGGCGAAGCGGATCGGCAATGTCGCGGTCCTGATGTTGAGCATCGGCGGCGTCGTCTTCTTCACTCTGCTGCTCGTGACCGGCAACATGATGGCCATCGCCGTGCGCGAACGCACTCGGGAGCTGGCCGTGATGAAGGCGGTGGGGTTCTCGGACGCTCTCGTGCTGGCCCTCGTTATTGCAGAAACCCTGGTCATCGCCTTCATCGGCGGCGGCCTCGGCCTCGCTCTGGCGAAGCTCTTCACGCTCCGCGGCGATCCCACGGGCGGGCTCCTCCCGTTCTTCCATCTGCCGGCGAGCGCGATCGTAACCGGACTGACGCTCGCCCTGACTGTAGGGCTTCTGGCGGGCATCCTCCCCGCGCTTTCTGCCAGCCGGCTTCGGATCGTCGACGCGCTGAGGCGGATCTAGCTCATCTGCTCGCGGAACGTTGCCCTCGCCATCGAGCCTGACCCTGAGAGCGAGCCGATGTTGGCGTCTTGGTGCTGCAATTGAGCAAACCCGAAATATGGATAGCGAAGGCTCTCGGTCTCGAGATGTCGCCCTGCTGAGCCGGGGACGGACCACGTCCTCGAATAGTTCCAGGCCCGCTTCGCGCGAAAACACGTCCAAAACGACCAGGGGCTAGCGGCGCTGACCGCTAACCCCCTTGTCCTTGCTGGTTGCGGGGGGCCCGCTTTGCACAGTGCTACACGGCGCCCACCACCTACTGGGTCGACCTGGTCCGCGACCCCAACTCCAAGAAACCGCGCTTCTAAGCGACTGCTGGGGCCTAAACGGGACACGTTCGAACTTATACAACTCAAGTGCACGATTTCATTGCCCGGATGAGGCTGTCCCCCTACACGCCACGACGCCGGCGACGGTTCGACCTCAGCCGCCCCCGGAGCGTTGATCACGCGGAGTCTACGGCGCCCCGAGCTTCTGCCCACGCGCCATGCCTTGCTCGGCTCTGGGCTCTTCGGTCAGCGGCACCGCCGCCTCCGTCGGCACCGTGCCCGCGCCCCGCCGGCGCGCCCAGACCTTTGTGAACTCGGCCCCGAAAAAGAGGATCTGCGCGGAGTAGTAAACCCAGAGCAGGACGACAACCAGCGAGCCAGCGGCGCCGTAGGCTGAGCCGATCGTGCTCCGGCCCAGATAGAGACCTATCACGACCTTGCCCAGCGTGAAGAGCAGCGAGGTCAGGGCCGCACCCAGCCACACGTCTCGCCACGCCACATAGACGTCGGGCAGTAGCTTGAAGATCATGCCGAAGAGGAACGTGATGACACAGAACGAGATCACGTCACGCCCCAGATCGTGTTCAGCGCGTCCTGCAGCTCGCCGAACACCCACCACAGCCCGAACACGAGCGTGATCACCGCGACGACGGTCACGCCGGCTCCCTCCTCGCGGGCGCTCACGATCATGGCCTCGATGGCCTCCGCTCCCGGCCGGCCGATCAGGGACTCGATCTGCTCGACGATGTGCCCCTGCGCGGCTTGAGGGCCGAGGAAGACGCCGGTCAGCGGGATGAGGATGACGAGGCCGGGCGCCAGCGCGAACAACGTGTAGAACGCCAGCGCGGCGCCGAGCCGCTGCGCCCGGTCCTGGTACCAGTCGCTGATGGTGTCCCGGAGCACCCGCCACGCCTCATCCATACCGCTAAGCGTACCCGAGAGCGCCAGGATCCCTCGAGGGGGCACG
>DASTFB010000067.1 GCA_035709005.1 Candidatus Methylomirabilota bacterium
CGCGAGGGCTACGAGTGCCTGCCCAACCTGATCCAGCTCGGGCTGTGGCTCGCAACGCAGACCCGAAGGCTCAAGCTCGGCTGCGCCTTCAACGTGCTGCCCATGTGGCACCCGATCCGCCTCGCCGAAGACTACGCCATGGCCGACATCGTCACCGACGGGCGCGTCATCATGGGGGTCGGGCGCGGCTATCACACGCGCGAGGTGGAGACGTTCGGCGCGCCGATGCTCGACAACGCCGCCAACAAGGAGCTCTTCGAAGAGCAGATGGAGGTGCTGCTCAAGTGCTTCAACGAAGAGTCCTGGAGCCATCGGGGCAAGCACTACGACGTCCCCCCCGCCGTGCCCTATCGTGGGTATGACCTGCGCGAGATCACCTGCGTGCCGCGGCCGATCCACCGGCCGGTGGAGATCTGGCAGCCGATCGCCAGTGGCAAGACGCTGGAGTACATCGCGACCCGGGGCATCAAGGGGATGGTCACCCTCAATGGCGAGCGCCTCGTCGACCAGATCTTCCGGGCCTACCGGGATGCGGCAGGCCGGGCCGGGCACGAGCTCCAGCTCGGCGAGGACCTGTGCCTGGGTCTGGGCCTCTACCTGGCCGACAGCCGCGAGGAGGCGATCCGCCGCCTGGAGCCGGCCCACGACGAGCGCTACAAGTGGTTCGCGCCCTTCGGCTTCGTGCGCTACGCCGACGAGCAGGGCCGGCCCTGGGGCACGCCAGGCGCGCCGGCTCGCGTGCCCACGCTGCGCGAAGGCATCGAGCAGAAGGCGTGGCTCGTGGGCCCGGCGGCGCAGGCCATCGAGGTCATCAAGGAGTTCGAGGCCCGCTATCCCGGCCTGGATCAGGTGATGCTCCACTGGACCGAGGGGCTCACGCCCCGCGAATTCACCGAGCAGCTCCACCGCTTCGCCCGGGAGGTCATGCCGGCCTTCCGCCGCTGAGCTGTATACCCCTACCCGGTATTTTCCAGACGGGCGCCGAGCCTCGCGACCGGTGTTTTTTCTTTTGGCTCCCTCGTGCGTGTGATGTAATACCCCCAAGGTCGAGGCTGTCGGGTCGTCGGTCGTCAACTTTGCGGGAGGAGGGAGGACAGATGGCGAAGGCGAAGAAAGCGTTCGGAGGCTATTCGATCAGCTTCAAGGGTTGCAAGGACTCGCTGGAGTCGCTGTTCGGCAGCACTCCGATCGGGCCTTCGGTGATGACCAAGAAGCTCTGGGGCTACGTGAAGCGGAAGCGGCTGGGCAAGCGCCGCTAGAAGCGCGTTGTGAGGGAGGGGGGCACGCGAGCCGCGCCCCCCTCCAAACCGGTTACAGCGGAAGCTCGTCGAGGCGGCTGATGACCATATCAGGTCTCAGGCCCAGTTCCTCGGCGGGGGCGCCGGCGCGGTTGCACCAGGCGACCTGATAGCCGAACGCCTTGGCGCCGGCGACGTCCCAGGCGTTCGAGGACACGAACATGAGCTCGCGGGCAGAGACTCCGAGCGCCCGAGGGCCGAGCTCGTAGACCTGCGGCGCCGGCTTGTAGGTCTTGACCGCGTCGACCGACAGAACGTGCACGAAGTGCCCTCCCAGCCCGCTGGAGGCCACGGCCGCCTGCAGCATGCGTGGCGACCCGTTGGACAGTATCGCGCGCGGCCGGGGCGCCAGCCGTTCCAGGGCCGCGGACACTTCGGGGAAACAGGCGAGCGTCAGATAGGCGTCCAGGAGCCGCCCGACCTGGGCTTCGCTGGCCTGCACCTCGAGCCGGCGGAGGGCGAAGCGTAGCGCCGCCTCCGTCACGGCCCAGAAGTCTTCGTAGCGGCCCATCAGCGAGCGGAGCCAGGTGTACTCGAGCTGCTTCTGGCGCCACACCGCCGAGAGCGCCGCCGGATCGCCGGTGACCTCGCGGCCGGCCTCGACCACCGAGTGCACGTCGAAGAGCGTGCCGTAGGCGTCGAAGATGTACCCGCGGATCATCGGCAGCCTAGCCGCCGATCGACGACGACGGGCGGGCCCGCAGGTGGCGGCGACGGTGCGGGCGGGGCGGAGGATCCTCGGCCGGGGCCTCCAGACCGACCTGCACGAAGCCGAAGTGCAGTAGCCGCTTGGCGTCGAGGAATGACTGGGAGCGACTGCGGCAGCCCAGCACGATCATCACGAACTGCCGGCCGTCCCGCCACGCCGCCACGGCGAGGTTGTATCCCGCCTCGTGGGTGAAGCCGGTCTTCAGAGCCTGCACGCCCAGCGGATCCCGGAACAACGGGATGTGTCGCGTGTGCATCCGGCCGCGAAAGAGGAACGTCTGCCCGCCCAGGAGAAACCGCGTTGCCGGATGGTCCCGGAGCAGCCGGGTCGTGAGCACGGCCATGTCGCGAGCGCTCGTGCGCTGCACCAGATCGGGCAGGCCGTTGGCGTTGCCGAAGCGCGTGGCGGTGAGGCCCAGGTCACGCGCCTTGGCGTTCATCCGCTCGACGAACGTGGCTTCATCCCCGCCGAGGTGCTCGGCCAGCGCGGTCGCGGCGTCGTTGGCCGATGCGATCGCCGCGCCCTCGAGCAGCATCCGGAGCGGCACTCGCTCGCCGGTGCGCAGGCCCATCCGGTAGCGCGGCGTCCGGGCCGCCGCCCGGCTCACGGTGACGGGCTCATCGAGATCGGCCAGGCCGGCTTCGAGGTCTTCGAAGGCGAGATAGATCGTCATCAGCTTGACGAGGCTGGCCGGCGCCCGCTCCAGGTCGGCGTTCTTGGCGTAGAGGACCTGGCCCTCGGCGTCGACGAGGACCACCGCTTCCGCGCTCAGTCTGGGCGGGCGCCCGTTCTGGGCGGCAGCGACGGCGGGGACGAAAACCGCGACAGCGAAGGCGCCTGCGAGAATTCGGCTCGCCCCGTGCACCGCGCCATTCTAGCCAGCGTCGTGAGGCCTCCACAAGGGAAACCGTCAGCGTACGGCCTGCTTGAGCTCCTTGGAGGGCTTGAACCGGGGGCTGCGGCCGGCGACTGTGACGGTTTGGCCGGTTTTGGGATTACGCACGGTGCGCGGACGGCGGCGCGCCACCGAGAAAGTGCCAAAGCCGACGAGGGTGACCGAGTCACCGTGCTTCAAGGAAGTCCGGATCGCCCCCAGCACGGCCCGCAGCCCGCGCTCGGCGCCGCTCTTGGGCCAGCCGCTGGCCTTCGCCATCTGCGCGACCAGGTCGCGGCGGGTCATCGACTACATCCCGAAGGCGCCGCGCGCCTCGTCCATCACCGCCTCGGTCACGGTGCCATAGCCCCTGGCTTCGGCGAAGCGCTCGATGGCTCGCCGCGCCATCGGGCGGATGAATTCCGGGACGCGATCCATGCGAGCCGCGGCCTCCGCGGACCAGGCAACGGCCGCTGGCGGCGCGACGGCCCCCTGTTCCAGCATCGCCCCGAACGGACAGGCGGCCGCGGGTTCGGCGCTCGCCGTCTCCGGCCCGAAGGCGTCCGGGCGGGCATCGGCCATCGACGCCCGCAGATGCTCGAACGGCGTGGGTGGCGCGGACCGGCCCCCGATCTTGACGCCCAGGCTTCGCACCATCTGCGTCTCGAACGGGTTCGTCAGCATGGCGATCCGAAAGCCACACTCCGGACAGCGGAACGTAATGCTCAGCGAGCCGTCGGCCGGATCGTCGGTGCCGTGGAGCTTCATCGGCTCGTCACAGTCGAGGCAGAGGAACTTCATGGCGGCGTCATTCTAGCAGGCTGCTTCACGAGGCGGTATCCCTTGGCCTCCATGCAGCGCTGCGCCGTTCGGACCTTGAACGCCAGGCTGTCGCCGGGATACGAGAAAGCCCCGTAGGGGGGCCGGCGCCAGCCCCCCGGCCAGTCGCGATCGGCATCGGCGACGACGTCGAGATGCAGAGAGAGCCGGTGGGCGAACTCGTCGCACTCGAGCTCGTCCTGCGCCATCACGCTGGCCGGCGTCCCCGGCCGGTGCCAGACGTAGGCGGCGCACCCAGACGTGGCCAGCACCATCGCGGCGAGGACCACCGTCGTCCAGCGAGAGCACCAAGAGAACGCCCTGGTCGGCATTGTTGATTGGAGGGGCCCTTCAATAGTCGCGCAAACTGCGGCATGCGTCGAGCCCTCCCCCTCCCGCAGGCCGGCAAGATGGTAGAATCGAGCGCACCCTCTGCGACCCTCCGCGCCGGGGTAGCTCAGAGGCAGAGCAACTGATTCGTAATCAGTAGGTCGCGGGTTCGACTCCCGCCCCCGGCTCCAGCCGAATCAACATCTTCCGTCTCAGTCTGCCGCCGCACGGCCGTCAAGGAACTGGAGCGCGCAGGCGCAGAGGGTGGAGCACGCCGCGCTCGGCCTCGCCCCGCCTGGTGTCGGGTCGGGGCCTTCCAAGAATAATCGTATTGGAGGCATAATCGGAATTCGTTGCGCCCGTGACGCGGGACGGGATCAACATCCGGGACTCATACCCTTCGGGAGGGCAAGTGATGACTGATCAGGCCATTTCGGCCTTCCTGCAGAACCTTCGCGGACGACTGATCCGCCCGAGCGATGCTGAGTACGACGCCGCACGCGCGTTGTACAACGGCATGATCGACAAGCGACCGCGGCTGATTGCGCGCTGCGTTGATGTCGCCGACATCATCACCGCGGTGAACTTCGGCCGCGAGCAGGGGCTTCTTATCGCAATCCGAGGCGGCGGCCACAACGGCCCCGGGCTCGGTGGTTGCGACGACGGTCTAGTGATCGACCTATCGATGATGAGAAGCGTGCGCGTGGATCCGGCGACGCGAACCGTTCGGGTGGATCCTGGTTGCACGTCGGGTGACGTCGATCACGCTACCCATCCATTCGGACTTGCCGTGCCCTTTGGCATCGTCTCGACCACTGGTGTTGCGGGCCTCACCCTCGGCGGCGGCACCGGTTATCTGACCCGCAAGTACGGACTCACAATTGACAACCTCGTCGAGGCTGACGTCGTCCTCGCGGACGGAAAGTTTGTGACGGCGAGTGAGAAGCAGCATCCCGATCTGTTCTGGGCTCTCCGCGGCGGCGGCGGCAACTTTGGCGTCGTGACGAGCTTTCTGTTCCAAGCTCATCCCGTCAGCGTGGTTTACGCCGGCCCGATTTTCTGGGATGCTATTCATGCCAGGGCGGTGATGCAAGCCTATCGCGACTTCCTGAGTACGGCGCCCGAGGAGCTCGGCGCCTTCGTCGGTCTCAAGACCGTGCCGTCCATGGACCCGTTCCCGAAGGACCATTGGGGCAAGCGCGCGTGCGCAGTCATCTCAAGCTACAACGGCTCCGCCGTGGACGGCGAGAGGGCGCTCGCACCGCTGCTCAACGCCGTGCCAGCCCCTCTTTTCAACTGGATGAGTGCGATGCCGTTCCCGGCGATGCAGGGGCTGTTCGACCCGTTCTTTCCCAAGGGCCTCCAATGGTACTGGAAGGGCGACTTCGTGAAGGCGCTGCCGGACGAGGCGATCGACACGCATATCGCACAAGCGGCTAAGGCGCCGAGCGAGCTTTGCCTCATGCACCTGTACCCAATCGACGGCGCCGTCCGCCGAATCGCGAAGGACGCGACGCCGTGGAGCGCGCGTGACGCCACCTGGTCGATGGTCATCGCCGGGATCGATGCCGACCGGAAGCGGGCCGAGGCACTGAAGAACTGGGGGCGCGCGTACTGGAACGCCGTGCACCGCTTCAACCTCGAGGGCGCCTACGTCAATTTCATGATGGACGACGAGGCCGCCGGTCGCGTCCAGGCAACCTATGGCGACAACTACCCGCGCCTCGCGTCGATCAAGGCAAAGTACGACCCGAAGAACTTGTTCCATGTCAACCAGAACATCCAGCCGGCCGCGATCTGATAGCGGCGACTGCGCTTTCACGACGTCGACGCCTTGTGGCGGCCGGCGGTTGGTTGCACTGGGGCGATGACTCGGCTAGATTGGCGACGCCTCGCTGTAACCCCGTCGAATACCGGAACGGCTGAATTGAGGAGGCGCGCCGACCATGCCGCTCTACCTGGACGTCCACAACAAGATCGACGGCCTGACCGCCGAGACCGCGGCCGAAGCCCACAGGAAGGACCTCGCGGTTCAGGGCAAGTACGGCGTCAACTACATCCGTTACTGGTACGACGAGGGAACCGGGAAGGTGTTCTGCCTTTGCCAAGCCCCGAGCAAGGAGGCGGCGGCCGCGGTGCACCGCGAGGCGCACGGCGCGAGTGCCGACGAGATCATCGAGGTGAAGGAAGGATCGTAGGAGGCCAGCGTCTATCCGGGCGGGTCGCCAGCCCCGGCCGACGCAGGATGCCGTGAGCTGCCCGAACTGTCGGCACGATAACCCGCCCGGTGCGAAGTTCTGCAGCGGTTGCGGTGGGCGCCTCGAAGCCGTGTGCCCGGCGTGCGGCCACTCGAACTTGTCGGGCAGCCGCTTCTGCAACGAGTGCGGGAACCGACTCGACATGCGGTCGGTCGCCGCCGCAGCGACGATGTCCCCCGACACTTATACCCCGCGCTATCTGGCCGAGAAGATCCTCACTTCTCGGCACGCGCTGGAGGGGGAGCGCAAGCAGGTCACCGTCCTGTTCGCCGACGTGAAGGGCTCGCTCGAGCTGCTCAGCGACCGGGATCCGGAGGAGGCCCGCGAGCTGCTCGACCCGGTCCTCGAGCGCATGATGGAGGCCGTCCACCGCTACGAGGGCACCGTCAACCAGGTGATGGGCGACGGGATCATGGCGCTGTTCGGCGCGCCACTCGCTCACGAGGACCACGCCGTGCGCGCCTGCTATGCCGCGCTCGCGATGCAGCAGGCGATTCGCCGCTACACGGCCGAGGTGCGGCGGGATCACGGCATCGAGATCCAAGTCCGCGTCGGTCTCAACTCCGGCGAGGTGGTCGTGCGCGCGATCGGGAACGATCTCCGCATGGACTACTCGGCGGTGGGCCAGACGACCCATCTCGCCGCCCGGATGGAGCAGCTGGCGACCCCCGGATCGACCCGGCTGACCGGAGAAACGCTCCGGCTGGCCGAAGGGTTCGTGCAGGTCGTCCCGATAGGCCCGGTCCCGGTCAAGGGGCTGCCAGGTCCGGTCGAGGTCTTCGAGCTGGCCGGGCCATCGGCGACGCGCACGCGCCTGCAGGCGGCGGCGGCGCGAGGGCTGACGCGCTTCGTGGGACGTGATCGAGAGCTCGACCATCTCCGCCAGGCTCTCGACAAGACGCGAGTTGGACAGGGGCAGGTTGTGGCGGTGGTGGGCGAGCCCGGCGTGGGCAAATCGCGCCTGCTCTGGGAATTCATCCACTCGCACCGAACCCAGGGCTGGCTCGTGCTCGAGTCGAGCGCTGTCTCCTACGGCAAGGCGAGCGCGTACCTGCCTGTCATCGATCTCTGCAAAAGCTATTTCCGCATCGACAGCCACGACGATGCTCGCAGCATCCGCGAGAAGGTGACCGGGAAGCTCCTGACACTCGACGAATCGCTCCGCGCGATGGTGCCAGCCTTCCTCTCGCTCCTCGAGCTCCCGAGTGACGACGTCGCCTGGGACGTTCTGGATCCGGGCCAGCGCCGCCGCCAGACGGTCGACGGCCTACGACGGATGCTGCTGCGCGAAAGCCAGATCCAGCCGCTCTGTGTTGTGTTTGAGGACCTCCACTGGGTGGATGCGGAGACCCAGGGGCTGCTCGACGCGCTGGTCGAGAGTCTGCCGACTGCCCGCATCCTGCTGCTCGTCAACTACCGGCCCGAGTACGGACATGGCTGGGGAGGCAAGACCTATTACAGCCAGCTTCGGCTCGATCCTCTGCCGCCCGAGAGCGCCGAGGAGCTGCTCGACACGCTGCTCGGTGACGATGACGACCTCGAGCCCCTCAAGCGTCTGCTGGTGGAGCGAACGGAAGGCGTTCCGTTCTTCCTGGAGGAGAGCGTGCGAACGCTTGTGGAGACCGGGGCACTGGCGGGCGAGCGCGGTCGTTATCGACTGGGGCGTTCCCTCGACACCATCCAGGTGCCGGCCACCGTGCAGGCCATTCTGGCCGCGCGGATTGACCGTCTTCCGCCCGAGGACAAGACCCTACTGCAGACGGCGGCTGTGATCGGCAAGGACGTGCCATTCGTCCTGCTGCAGGCAATCAGCGGGATTCCCGACGAGGCGCTGCGCCTTGGCCTCGCTCGGCTGCAAGCCGCTGAGTTCCTCTACGAGACGGCCCTCTTCCCCGAGCTCGAGTACACCTTCAAGCACGCGCTGATTCAGGAGGTGGCCTACGGCGGCCTGCTCCAGGAGCGTCGGCGGGATCTTCACGCCCGCATCGTGCGGGTCTTCGACGGCCTCTATCCGGGACGCGCGGGGGAGCAGTCGAGCTGGCTGACCCTCCACGCGTTCCGGGGCGAACTGTGGGACCGCGCCGTCGCCTACCTGCGTGGCAGCGAGCTGCCGAATCTCGATGGGTATCTGAGCGGGTTCACGGGCGGCGACGACCCCGGCGCCGCCTGGTGGGTGGGCGATCACGAGCATGCCATCAGAGCCGCCCTACGGGAGCGCAGCGTGATCCCGCACCTGGGCGGCTCGTGGCAATTGTCGCTGAGGCTCGCGATCAACCTGCGCCTTGGTCAGGCGCACCATTCGCTCGGCCAGTACCTCCGGGCGATCGACGCCCTGCGCAAAAATGTCGACCTTCTCGGAGTCGACCTCCTGCACGAGCGGTGCAACATGGCCGGGCTGCCCTCCGTGTTCTCTCGGGCGTGGCTGGCCCTCTGCCTCGCCGAGCGGGGGGAGTTCGTGGAAGCGGTGGAACTCGGTGAGCAGGCGCTCGCCATCGCCGCGACCGGTGATCCGGGGTACAGTTTCACCGTTGGGTGTGCAGGCCTCGGCAACGTGTGCGTGGCGCGCGGGGACTTCGTTCGAGCCATCGAGGTCTTGGAGCGCGGTCTGGTGCGCGAGCTGGACGAGCACAGCACGCGGGTGTGGCCGTTCATCGGCTCCGCCCTGGGAGCCGCGTACACATATGCCGGGCGCCTTGGCGACGCTCTGCCGCTCCTCGAGGAGTCGGTCGAGCGCGCGGCCGCCATGAAGCTCAAGGCCAATCAGTCGCTCAGGCTGGCACGACTGGGCGAGGCGCACCTCCGCGCGGGGCAGCCCCAGAGCGCCTTCCCGCTCGCCGCCCAGGCTCTCGACCTCGCTCAGGAACACCGCGAGCGCGGGTACGAGGCGCACGCGCTCCGACTGCTCGCCGCGGTCGAGATGGCGCGCGAGGCACCGGCCCTGGAACGTGCCGAGGAAGGGTACCGCAAGGCCGTCGCGCTGGCCGAGTCGCTCGGCATGCGCCCCCTCGTGGCCCACTGCCACCTCGGCCTCGGGAAGCTCTACCGCCGCACGGGCAAACGCGACGAGGTCCGCGAGCACCTCACCACAGCCACGACGATGTACCGCGAGATGGACATGCGGTTCTGGTTGGAGCAGGCGGAGAGGATGACGGAGCTGGAATAAACATAACACCGGAGCACGAGCAGCTGGTCGCTCGGCTCAGTTCCTCGACGGCGGCTTTAGCGGCTGCTGTGCGGCAGGTCCCAGTGGGGTGGGAGACGGAGCCGCCGGCGCCGGGCGAGTGGTCCGCTCAGGAGACCCTTGGGCGTATGTCAGTCGAATTCCTGACCCGTTAGGCCATCGAGCACGCCGAGGAGCATGCAGAGCAGATTGCCAAGACGGCGCGTCTGCTCAGAGAACGGAACAGATCCTGAGGACCTGAGCCAAACCGCATCGTCGCCGTCTTGGTGCTGGCTGTGAGGAGGGCGGGGTGACGTCGCGCGGTGCCTGTTGATCTGTCGGGTAACCCCGAGTAGCCTGCCTCCACTTGGGATGAGGCGATTCGGCTCCTTGCTGAGGGGAAGATCGCGCCCTCCGCGCGATCCTCAAGGCCAATGGGCTCTGTGCGAGCGACGCCGAGCAGGTCGGGCGGCTGTATGTGGAGAGTGGGTTCGCTGCGGCATCCCACCGCAGTTTCATCGTGCAGGCCATGCGCGAATACCGTACGCCCGCTGGCGCGAGTACGACGCCGAAGATACCGTGCCCTTCCAGAGCCTGCGCCTCCACGAGGCGGGGATGATCAAGTCCACCCCCCAGAAGATCAGTTGAAGGTGTAGGCGCTGCATGAAAGCAGTCGGAGCCTCGGGGGAACCGGCCTTGCGCTCCATACGCAATCGGTGGCCCTGGGTGTTCACCGTGAGCGCGGAGTGCCCGAGCTGTGGGCGCTCTTGTCCCGTCTTCGGGATCATCACGCATCTCAACGACACTCACCGCTGGACTCGGGAGCATATCGCGGGTTGGGTCGCGAGCATCGAGCCAGAGATCGGCACTCCAAAGCGAGCACCTAGCAGGAGGAATAGGCATGATCATGCGAATTACGTGGGGAAAACTTCGAGCCGGTTCGTGGAATGAATTTGAGAAAACGTATCACGCCACGGTGGCCACCAAAGGGCGTCACACCCAGGGGCTTCGCGGGCGGTGGCTCCTACAAGATACGGATGATAGGGATACTGGCTTTGCAGTAAGTTTGTGGGAACGCGCTGCCGATATGCAGGCGTATGAGCAGAGCGACCTCTACCGACAAGAGTTTGCGCCTGCTCTTCAGCCCTTCTTTGTCGGTGATTACAAGACCTATCGCTGTGAGGTCAAGTATATGCAATAGAGGCAATGGCGAACCCTCAGTGCCCGCTTATTTGGGGACGACTGAGATAGTGGCGTCCCATGGAGGACCGCCCCGATGCGCGGAAGGACGACCTGGTGAAGAAGAAGGTTGTCCCGCATGCGATAGCTCGGAAGGGATGACCCTGTCGAAAAACTGCTGGTCGGCCTTCACGTGCCATGCGCCGGTGAGGCATGAGGCGCCGGAGCCGTGAGACGCCGAGCGGGGCTTTCCTGGAGCTAGTTGATCTGAACCGGCCCGCCGGGGTCTGGGAGGCTCCAGCATGGTGACACCGTGGCGCACGCAGGCGATCCTGGTCATCGGCATCGTGATCCTCGTGCTCTCGGTCCTGGCCGATGCCCTCGGCCTGGGCCGTGTCGAGGGCTTCGGTTGGAAGCAAGCCCTCGGCGTGGTCGTTGGCATCGCGCTCATCGGGGTCGGCTACTACTTGCGTGGAAGGTAGGATAGTCGGCGGCGTCAGGCCGCTCGGGACTCGTCGGCCGCGGCGCCGGCTGCGTACTGGATGGTCCCGGCGTCCCGGTGGCAGATCCCGCAGCGCTCCCCGACCACGAAGTAGTAGTCGTCGTTGACGAGTCGGACCGCATTCATCGTCTTTCTGGCATCCTCGGAGGTGATCCGAAGAGCCCGGGCAAGACACGCATGGCAGACCGGCGTGCCCGGACGGGCCCGAACGAAGGCGGCGGCAGCGACGTGCTCCTGATCGGCGAGAGGCTGCAGGCAGCGAGCACACGTGAGACCAGATCGAAGTTGCCGGCTCATGATCATAGGAATGTTGCTGAGGCAAACGCCAGGCCAGGATCCGATGTGCGCCGAGTCAATGAGAGAGGAATCGCCGTGGGCGGCGGCGGCCTGTCCACCGTCGAGACCTGAAACAGCTGCATCATCGTGAAAACAAAGGCGATCAAGTCTCGCGCGGGGAGAGAACTGGAAGCGGGATAGGGAGGACGCCGGGTGGCTCCGAAAGCGAACCAGGCACCCCCATGACCGAGCGGGCCCTCGAGATAGATCGACAGGCCGAGAAAGAGAAGACTCAAGTAGAGCAGGCCAGGCAACAGGGCACCGCCCGGGGCGATGCCGGCCATGAGCAAGACGCATCACGCGAACGTGACCACCCGAGAGCCCGAAACACGGCGATAATCGCGCCTCCCCACTTCGTTTGTGGCGGTCGGGCCAGGCTGATAGACTCAGTGATGCCAGCGCAAACCGTATCTGCACCGCGAAGGGAGCCGAGGTTGGGGAAGTCGGGGTGGCGCGAGTTCCAGTGTCCCGTTGTAAACGAGACAGTACGCATACGACTCACCCGAAAGCCGTCGTTCGATAGGCCACTGCCCTATACCGCGCAGTGCGACCAGATCGACTGCCAGTACGTGGAGCACAACGAGCCGCCATGCCCGATCAACGTGGGCATGTTCGCGGACGCGATTCGCGAGATCGAAGCGCGCCGTCGGGCCGCCGCCGCATCCGACTGACGAACCACCCGCGTCAAATCGACGCCCCCTGCCATGTTGACAGCGCGGTGACCGTCCGGTCGCGATCGTTTGTGCAATAACCCCTCGCCATCCAACGACACATCACGCTGCTCACACCGGTCAAGTTTGGCGTCCCACGTGCATCACGCTGGAACGCCGTAATGACTACCGGCGAGGAGGTGAGTCGATGAAGACGTTGAGCGTCGCCCTGCTACTGGCACTGGCAGTGTTCACGGGTGTCGGCATTGCCCAGGCCAATGATGACAGCACCGACTGGTTGATAAGGATCAACAGCATCCAGGCTGACTAGCGAGCCGCATTGGGGTGTCGGCGGGGGTTCCCCCGCCTGACACCTCGGCCCGATTCGCCTTACCTCACCGATTCCGACCCGGCCATACCAGCGGCCGGGGGCGCGTTCTTCGCGGAGCAGCATTGCAAACCATGAGCACCCCGAACCCGAGCGTCCACGCCAGCGCCAGCAACCAGATAGCCCGCCCGGCGTAGTCGTGGAGGCTGCCCAGCGCGGCCTGCGGCCCGAGCACGTGGGTGGCCGCCGCGATCGTGGTGACGCGCAGGGCATTGGCCACGACTCCGGCCACTACGGCGGTGACGATGACGACGAGACGGCGGGACCGGGTCGGCACGTAGATGAGCGCGAAGGCCGTGATGACGACGAGCAAGACCATGAGAAAGCGGAGGCCATTGCAACTCTCATCGACTCGCAGGTTCAGATCGGTCAGGTGGATGAGCACGCCGGCTTGCGAAGCCGGGATGTGGAGAAGCGCCAACGAGCCGGCGGCGAAGCCGGCGGCGAAGTGCTGGAGCGGGAGTGTCACCGCAGTCACCGCGGCCTGTGGCAACGGCAACATGAACAGCAGGAAGGCGAACGGCGCCGCCGCCTGACGCATCCACCTCGGGCCGCGGAGCCACAGTGCGATGCCCGCCACGGCCAGCACCGTAGAGACAACGTGGGCCTCCACACGCTGGGTGGCATGGCCGACCCCCGCCAGCACGACGCCGGCGCCGAGGAACGCGAGGCCCTCGGGGGCGCGGGGCCCGGGGGGATGGCGGAGCTGGTGACGACGGGTCCACAGCATGACGAGGCTCAGGACCGGGACGAAGATGCCGTGGCCGGCGTAGCGATGAGTGGACCACGCGTGCCCGATCTCCGCCATCGTCGGCAGGTAGAACGTGACGACGACGAGCAGCAGACACCACTCGAGCAGGGGGCGGCGGTTCACGGGAAGATCCGTCGACGGCCGGAACGCGGTCGGCGGCCGGCCTACTTGCGCCGCAGAAACCAGCCCGCGCCGCCGAGGAGCGCCAGTGCCGAGCCGATCGCGTAGAGCGAGGACGGCTCGGGAACGCTCCCGGTGTACCCGGACCCGGAGGTCCAGTTCCCGTTGCCGCGACGGTGCCGGCTCTCGCCCCAGGCCATCCCGAACGCGTCCCCCGCGACCAGCGTCAGGCACAGCGCCCCGGCCAGCAAAGCCAATGTCGCTTTCATACGCTCACTCCAATCTCAAACGTTCGTCCGGGAAGTGTCATCGCGCGGCGCGCTGGTGTCCAGATGCCCGAGGATCTAAGCCCATGCGGCTTTGACGATTTCCGCGCCGAGGCTGGATCGGAATTGGGCAGACGTGTGGTATAAGAGCGCGCGAGGCACGCATGCGCAGTCACACCCCCCACTGCTGGCCTCCGCTGCGCTGCCCGACGGGCGCCGACCCCCGCGGTGCCGGGAGTTCTCACCGGTGAAGAGCTTCGAGTCGTGGTGCGAGCGGGCGAAGACGTCGGCGCGCCAGGGCCGGTACTCCGATGCCGAGGCGGCCTGCCGGGAAGCCCTGCGCCTCAAGCCGGCAGACGTCACGGCCCGGCTGGATCTCGGCCTGGCCCTGCGACGGCAGCGGCGCAGCGATGAGGCCGAGGCCGTGCTGCGCGAAGCGCTCCAGCTCGAGCCCGACATCGCCACGACGCACGCCGAGCTGGGCGCCATTCTGTTCGAGCAGGGACGCTACGTCGAGGCCGCGGCCGCCTTCCGCGAGGCCGTCCGGCTGCGCCCGGACTTCGCCCGTGCTCACGTCAACCTGGGCCTGAGCCTCGAGCGTCAGAGTGACTGGGTCGGTGCCGAGGCGGCCTTCCGCCAGGCCCTGGCGTTACGCGCGGACGATCCAGTGGCCCGCACCAATCTGGCCCTGGTGCTTCGACGCCTCCGGCGCCCGGCCGACGCTGAAACAACCCTGCGCGAGGCCGTGGTCCGAGATCCGGACTCGGCGGCCGCACACGCCGAGCTCGGCGCGACGCTGTTCGAGCAGGGACAGTACGCGGAGGCCGAGGTCGCCTACCGGGAGGCCGGTCGCTTGCGGCCACAGTGGGTGCGGCCTCACGCCGGGTTGGCCGCCACCCTGGAGCGCCGGGGCCGCCTGCGCGAGGCCGCCATCACCTACCGCGAAGCGGTGCAGTTGCAGCCGGACGACGCCGAGCTGCACCGGCGCCTGGGGATCGTGCTGGCCAAGCGGCGTCGCCACGGGGAAGCGGCCATGGCCCTCCGCGAATCGCTCCGTCTGCGTCCGGAGGACATCGACGCTCGCTGGGAGCTGGCCGTGGTGCTCGAGCGCCAGGGCGATTACGACGGCGCGATCGCCGAGCTGCGGGCGGCGATCCGGTCGCGGCCAGCGGCGCTGGCGCCCTACCGGCTTCTCGCCCTGGCGCTCCATCGGCAGGGTCGCTGGGCGGCCGTGGCCGATGTCTACGCCGAGGCGCTGGCCTACCACCCGGAAAACGCCGGTCTCCACGCGGCTCGCGGGCACGCGCTGGGCGCGTCAGGCGATTATGCTGGCGCGGCCGACGCCTTCCGACAGGCGCTTCGTCTCGGTCCGCGAACCGCCGAGCTCCTCTTCGAGCTCGGCGTGGCGCTCGGGCGGCAGGGCCGGCACGTGGAGGCCGAGCACGCGTTCCGAGAGTCGCTCAAGCTCAATCCCGACGACATCCGCGTGCGCGCCAACTACGCGCTCGGTCTCGGCCGCCAGGGCCGGCACGCCGAGGCCGAGCAGGGATATCGCGAGGCGCTCGCGCGCCGACCCGACCAGCCCGCGCTGCACCGTGGCCTGGGCGTCGCGCTGTACTGGGTCGGCCGGTATGCCGCCGCCGAATCGGCGTTCCAGGAGGCCATCCGTTTGCGGCCGGGTTATGTCCGCGCCCTCGGCGATCTCGGCGAGCTCCTCGCCGAGCAGGGGCGTCACACGGAGGCCGAGGCCGTGTACCGGACCGCACTGGTCCACCGGCCGCACTCGGCGCGGTCGCGGGCGGGGCTCGGTGCTGTGCTGCTCGCCCAGGAGCGGTGGGTCGACGCCGAGGACGCATTCCGCGAAGCCATGCGCATCAACACCAACCTGGCCGCCGCGCACCTGGGGCTGTGGCGGGCCCTGGAGGCCCAGGGCAAGTGGGCGGAGCTGGAACAGGCGCGGAGCCGGGTGCCGGGCTTCAGCGCGCGCTGAGAAGCCGGCCGAACTCGTCCAGCTCGCGCGTGGAGACGCCGGGCGCCTGGCGCAGCTTCTCCAGCACCGCCTCCGGCGACTCCTCCAGCGCGCGGCTGACCCGGGCGAACTTCTTCATGAGGCGCTGGGCCTCCAGGGCGGCCTTCCGCTGGGCCGCCGCGTGCAAGACCCGGAAGCCGAAGGCGAGAACTCGGCTGTCGAGCCGCACGAAGCCGGAGACGGCCGGCGCGACGAACACCCGCCCCTGGGAAGCCGGGCGCGTGCGGTACTCGATCATCGTGAGCGCCTCACCGTGGATCGTGGGCAGCAACGCCGCGTTGTATTCCCCGTCGGCGTGGAACAGGCGCGTGCCGTTCGCGGCGTAGACGAGGCGGAACTCTCCGGTGAGGCCTCGACCATCGTCGAGGACCATCCCGCTGGGCGTGTTCCGGATCGTGAATTTCGACAGCCGCAGCACGCGGGCGACGTCGGTCGCGAACGCGGGATGATCCAGGAGGTACTCGAAGACGGCGGCGCGCGCCAGGAACGGTTCGGCCTCGACGCGCGTGGCCACATCGGCCGTCGTGGCCAGCCGTTCCCACACGGTTCGCTCGGCCGGCGGCACCGTCGAGGGCAGGTGGAGAAGGGGATTGGCGCCCATCGGAGCGGCGGCCGATACGATGCCGAGAGTTACGAGGGCGACGAGCGCAACGCGCACGACGAAAAAATTATACCCTCGACCAGGCAATCTTCTTCAGCGCCCCTTGACCTCGTGGCCGCCGCCTCGTACTCTCGGCCGCGACGGCCCTGGCCCGACTCCGGCACGCCGAGGAGGCAGCGATGGAGACGCCCCGGGTTTCGCGCCCACTTCGCTACCTCTACGCGATCACCCAGGGCTTGCCCGGCACCTGGCGCCCCCCCGGCGCGGGTGTGGGCGACACGATCGTCGCGCAGCCGGTCCGCGATCTCCTCCTCGTCTCGAGCCCGATCGGTGCCGTGCCGGCGCGGACCCTGAGCGCCGAAGCCGCGCATGACGACATCGTGGCCAGTCTGCTCGAGGCGCCGGCCGTGCTGCCATTCCGATTCGGAACCGTCGTGGCCGAAGCGAAGCTCGAGAGTTGGCTGGAGGCGTGCGGCCCCCGCATTCGCGCCGGCCTGGCCGACGTGCGCGGCCGCGTGGAGATGATCGTGCGTCTGCTCCGGCTCGATCAGCGCAGCGGCGATCCGGCGAGCGACGGTGATCTGACGGCAGCGGCGCTTCGCGCGCTCGCCGAGCGTCTCGTCGAGCGGGCTGGCCTGGCCAGGTGGCAGTACTGTCCCACGGGGCGGGGGGCCAACCTGGCGGCCTCGGTGGTGTTCCTCGTCCCGCGCGAGGATGTTCCCGCGTTCCTGGCCCGCATCGCCCCGGTGGCCGCGCGGGCCGAGAACATGGCCGTCGTCCCGACCGGGCCGTGGCCCGCGTACTCCTTCGCGCCATCGCTGGACGACGGCTTGCCGGTGGTGGCGGCTTCGGCCTGAGCCCACGCCACCACCCGCCGGCAAGGGTGCCTTGCCGGTGCGTCGGCGTTCGGGTAGGCTTGGCTCCCTTTACAAGGAGCTCGTATGCCACGACTCGCCCGCGCGAGCGTCGAGCAGCTGATGACGGAACAGCCCGGGCGCACTCTGGAAGAAGCCCTCGGGGTCTTCGAGGTCTTCGCCAGCGGCTCCTTGAGCGATGAGGTGTACATCCTCGAGGACGTCGCCGGCAAGCGTATCGCGATCGCTCCGACCGCGCTCAAAGACAGATACCGGCGGGGGTGAGTCATGGCCATCGTGACGATCTCGCATCAGATGGGCGCCGGCGGGCCGGAGGTCGGCACCGCGGTGGCCCAGCGCCTGGGCTACCGTTACGTCGACCAGGAGCTGCTGCAGGACGCCGTGCGCCGCTACGGGCTGGCCGAGGAGAAGCTCTCGCACCTCGATGAATCGAAGCCCTCGCTGTTCGAGCGCTTCGACGCCGAGACGCGTCACTACATCACGATTCTCCAGACGACGCTGCTGGAGTTCGCCGAGGCGGACGACGTCGTCCTCATGGGTCGGGGTGGCCAGTGGCTGCTGCGTGGCATCCCGCACGTGGTGCGCGTTCGCCTCATCGCGCCCTTCGAGTATCGGGTGCGCCAGTGGGTGAAGCGCTCCACGGAGCTGGCCCGGGAGACTCCCAACCAGCGCGCGGCCGCCGACTTCTTGCGCCGGGACGACGCGGAGAAGCGGGGGCGGATGCGCTACCTCTACGAGGTGGACGTCGACGAGCCGACCCTCTACGACATGGTGTTCAACACCGAGAAGCTGACGTACGACGCCATCGTGGAGATGATCGAGCGCGGGGTTCGGCATCCGGCCGTCGCCACCACGGAGCGGGCGCGGCAGATCGTGGCCGACCGGGCGCTGGCCTCACGCGTCCAGGTCGCCCTGGCCATCCATCCCGACACGCGTCGCTATCGCCTCACCGTGGAGGCCCAGGGCGGCATCGTGACCATCGAGGGCACCACGGCGCTGGAGCAAGCCCTGCAGGTCGCCCGAGAGGTCCCGGGGGTCCGCGATGTCCGCACCCGCCCCCTGGAAATCCCCCCCATCCCCCCCTTCGTCGCCTGACGCAAGAGCGCCCCGCTGGGCGTTCCGCGCATGAAGCGCAGCCCGATGCCGTCTGCCTCGCGCGAAAGAAGGGGAGGAAGTCACTAGCGCCGGCCCACGGGAGGGTCGTGGTCCCGGGCGGGGGGTGCTGGGGAGGGGTCGTGGG
>DASTFB010000068.1 GCA_035709005.1 Candidatus Methylomirabilota bacterium
CCATCGCCCTACTTCGAGCTTGGCATGGACTGGGAGTTTTCTCGCCAGCTGGGGGCCAGTTGGCTGGTCGACGGGTCGTATTACCGTCCCCACCAGCTCACGGGTGCGTACACCTTCACCACGATGGTCGACAACCTTTACCCGCCTCATGCCCTGTTCCTGTTCGTGCCGTTCGTGTACCTTCCCGCATTTGCCTGGTGGGCAATCCCGGCAGTGATCGTGGCACTGGCCTTCCGGCGGCTCCGGCCGGCGACATGGGCGTGGGTCCTCATGCTCGCGTTGCTGGCGTGGCCGCGCTCGATCAGTGCGGTCCTGCTCGGCAATACGGACATCTGGGTCGTCGCGATGCTTGCCGCTGCCTTGACGTGGGGCTGGCCCGCCGTCCTGCTGACGATCAAACCCACGTTCGCGCCCTTGATCCTGCTCGGACTAGCGCGGCCGCGCCAGACCGCGCTTGCGGGCCTCGGCCTGATCGTCTTGGCGGCCCCCGGTCTGCCGCTCTGGTTCGATTACGCCGCGGCCCTGAGGAATGTCCAGATCGACCCAAGCCATCCTCTTGGCACGATTCCCCTGATGCTGATCCCATTCGTCGCCCGCCTGACGTCGACCAGATCTCGATCCACAGCTTGACAGGCCGTTCAGCGGCCATCGCGTCGGAGAACGGTCAGCCTTTGGTGCTTTGGCCCGGGCGCACACCCTCACGTTGCGGTCGCTGGCCTTCGCCCTGGGTAGCCCCACCCGATCCCGGGCCGGTGTTGCGCGTAACGTCCTGGTCGGGCCGCCCGGCGTAGGCCTCCTGGTCGTCGCCGCCCCGCCCCAACGCGGGGTTGGGGACGGACTCGGGCCACGGGGCGTTCGGGTCATGGGTGGCCGGGCCGTGCTTGCCGAACTTCTCGCGGCGGCGCTGCTCGCGGTTCGGCTTGGCCTCATCCTGCTTCGGTTCGGACTTCTTCTTCGTAGCCATGCGTTCAGCATGCGCCTCCAGCGCGACTCGTGCAGCGGCACACCGGCCGGTCTGCTCGCAGGCGGCTTACGGGGGCCCGGCGACCGTGCTCGTCGCGTGCTCGCCTGGGCCCGCTCCGCGTGTGAGGAGCCGGGCGTCCACACCGACGACGGCCAGGGCCACCGCACCCGCGATGGCAATTGGCAGCACCGCCACGGCGTGGGCAACGACGGCAAACGCCAAGGCCGTCGTCGGATCCACCCCCAGGACTCCCGCTGCCGCGACGGCCGCCAGCTCGAACGTCCCGACGTAGCCGGGGGCGGCGGGGACAGCGGTACTCAGGACAGTCACGGTTGCGACGAGCATCGCGCCGAAGGGGGTCAGTTCGACACCGACGGATCGCCCGACCAGCCAGTAGATCGACGCATCGAGGACCCAGGCGAGGGCGCTCAGGAGCAGCGCCAGGCCGATGGCTCGTGGCCGCTTCGAGACGTTGGCACCGTGAAGAACCGCCAATGCGCCGCTTGCCACGCGGCCGAGCCGGCCGCCACCGAGTCGATGGAGGAGACCAGGCGCGACCGAGAGACCGATGACCGCGGCGGCGGAAATAAGCACGCCGAGCAGAGCGACTCGGACGATCCAATCGGGCACCCCGATAAGCAATGCCGCTCCGATGCCGAGCAGTGCGAGCACCAGCGTGTCGAGGACTCGCTCGATGACGACGGACCCGAGCGCACCGGTCGCCGGGAGGTCCTCGCGACGAGCCACGAGGACGCCCCGCGCGGCCTCGCCGAGCCGGGCCGGCAGGACGGCGTTGCCGAGATACCCGATGAGCACGACGGGAACGATTCGCATGATGGATGGACGCGACGGGCGGCCTGCTCGAGGTGGTCGCGCGGGCAGCAGCGCCCGCCAGCGCGCCGCGCGAAGGAATGTCTGAACGGTGACGACCCCGAGGGCCGCGAGCAGCCACTCGGGCGAAGCTTGGGTGGCGATCGCCCACGCGTCCTCGAGGTTCACGCCCCGGGTGACGATCCACGTCGCCAGGACGCTGACGAGGAGCCCGCCGAGTACAAGCGCGAGTCTCCGGACGGGGACCTGCTCCCGGGAAGTCACGGCCGCTCCGCGACGTAGAGCGTCTGCTTCCCGAGGACCCACCACGCTGGCGGGAACGCCAGGTATGCACGCACGAGGCGTGCATCCTGGGGCAGGCGCCCCTTCGTGCTGAAGGGAAGGAATCGCGTGATGAGC
>DASTFB010000069.1 GCA_035709005.1 Candidatus Methylomirabilota bacterium
GGCGTGGCCCGCCGAATCGCGATGCTCGAGCTCGCCGTGGAGCATGTAGGTCACCGTCTCGAAGCCGCGGTGCGGGTGGTCGGGCGCGCCCTTGGCCTCGCCGGGCCCGAGGTCGGCCGGACCCATCTCGTCGAGGAGCAGGAACGGATCGACGTGGTCGAGCATCGGCGTGGGAAAGGGGCGTCGCACGGCGAAGCCCGCGCCCTCGAGCGTGCGAACCCCGTCCGCGATGCGAGCGACCGAGCGGCCCGGCGACGTCGCCGTCATGACGATCTCCTTCCGCTCTTGGGATGCGGCGATATCCCACCGGGATGCACTGTCATCCCGGCATGTCGGCGTGGCACCTCGCGCCTCCGGCACAGCGCGTGAATGCGCTATCTGCGCGCGATTGCAGTGTTGGCACCGATTCTGCTCGATGTCCGGCCCGGAGGCCGATGATGATCGACGAGCCAGGCACCTCGGGGCGCTGGGAGTGGTTGGCGAAGCTGCTCGCGTGCTTCGGCGTCGCGGGCCACGTGCTGTTCCACGACGTCCTGCCCGCAGCGCTGACCTGGGTGTTGGGATCCGCGGACCTGCTGAACCTGTTCGCGGGATTCCAGACGCCGGCGCTCAGTCGGGTGGCCGAGCTCGGGCTGTTCTTGAGCGCGGTGGCCGCGATCATCACCACGGAGAGCGTCACTCGCATGGCGCGCCCCTTCGGCGTGGGCGCCTTTCTCGTGACGGTGATGGCGGCCGGCATCGCGCTGTTCCCATCGCTGGCCGAGGCGCATCGGGTCGTCTTGCCCCTGACACCCGAGCAATTCGCCGTCGTGCAGTCGTATTGCTATCTGGCGCTCCGGATCATCGTAGGGATCCTGATCGGCGCCACCGTGAGCTGGATCTTGCTGGCCGGATACGTGCCCCTGGCGCCGGTGCGCCGGTTGCAGCCGACCCGCAAGTAGGCCGGCGCCGGGAACGACCTCACCGCTCCCGATAGGTGAGCGTCCGCGTCCAGCCGGGCCCTTCGGGATGCACTCTGCCGTCCACCTCGACATACGCCTTGGCCAGGACGTTCACGGCCTGGCCCTCCGCCGGGGGACTCAGCAAGAGATCCCGGTTACGCGAGAAGACAACCCGGCGCTCGTCCAGGGTTCCGAAGTAGTGATCGATCCTGGACTGGTCCGCCCCGTACGTGCCGTCCGGGGTGTGCCGGCGGACGAGGCGCTCGTTGGCGACGGTCACGGGGTAGGTCCCTTCGTAGAGGTCGGCCACCGCCACGTCGTGATGCAGCCATCCCAGCCCGGCCGCGTAGAACTCGGCCCAGCAGTGAACGCCCACGTCGGCGGCCCGGCCCGCCAGATCCGGCTCGAGCAGGGCGCCA
Source organism: Candidatus Methylomirabilota bacterium (assembly GCA_035709005.1). Lineage (NCBI taxonomy): Bacteria > Methylomirabilota (SeqCode) > Candidatus Methylomirabilota bacterium. The sequence goes on from DASTFB010000069.1 coordinate 1,361, forward strand.
TACACGATCTGGCTGGGAATCCCCCGGGCTCGCGCCAGTGCCGTCCAGAGCGACTGGAAATCGGCGCAGTCGCCGGTGCGGAGGTTCAGGGCGTGAGTGCTGCTGCCCATCGAGGAGGCCTGGCGGGTGCGGGGGGCCTTGACCCAGTGGTCCACGTTGTAGAGCACCCAGTCGTAGAGCAGGCGCGCCGCCAGCACCGGATTCGTCTCGTCGCCGACGATCTCGGCGGCCAGCCGGCGGATCGCGCCGTCGATGACGACGTGCTTGTTCGGCGCCAGGTACTTCGCGAAGCTCTGCCGCTCCGCGTCGGTCAGCGGCCGGGCCGAACGGGGATCGATCGGATCGCGGACCTCCGAGCGAGTGAGTCCGAACGTCTGCACGATCGTGAATTCCGTGACGGTTGGGTTGCGCACCTCCAGATAGAGCAGCCGGCTCCCTTCCGAATCCATCTCGACCTGGTGTGGGTAGGGCGCCCGGATGTCCAGCCCGCGCACCTGCTGCGCCGGGTCGTTGTCCTGGGGCATCGCCATCCATACCCGGACGCGGCGGGCTCCCCGGGGGACCGTCACTGTCAGCTCATTGCGCAACTCGAACGACGCCTGCCGGATGAGTTCCGTGCCCTGGGCGCCGGCCGTCGCGGACCAGGCCACGATCACCGGTGTCAGGATCGCAACCGGGACGGGCATGCCCCCCCGCATCACTCGGTCGCCAGGGTCCGGCGCCGTTCGCGATGGTACTGGGACAGCTGGGTGTTGGCGCCCGTGATCGTGCTGACCTGGTCGACGACGCGGGGCAGATCCTTCCCTGGGACCACGACGTAGAGCTCGTCGTCGCCGACATCCGTGTACACCCGGTTGCCGATGCAGGCCGTGCTGGCCACGGCCCCCGCGGACAGCGCGGCCGGCAGCGCCATGCACGTCGGGCGAGCGAGCAGCGGTACCACCCCGGCGGCGACGCCGGCCCGGAGCGCGGCTTCCTGCAGCAGCATGACCCGCCCGGGTTGTCCTGCAAACAGGACGACGTCGGGATCCACCGGCGTCTGCCCCAGGGGCGCGTAGACGACCACGCCGGGCGTGCGGGGCAGACGGGGAATTCCTCCGACCTCTTCCATCGTGATGTAGCCGATGCTCGCCATCAGGCCCAGCGTCTGCTCCAGCTCCGGCGCGCGTTCCGGAGGAAGCGGAATGTTGTGGGTGTAGCTGCCGATCGGGCAGTTCAGGTGGTCGGCCGGTACCGTATAGAAGGCGCGTCCGTGCATCGCCAGACGCCAGAAGCTGCAGCCGGACGGCTCGGAGCCGCCGAATTTCGCGACCCCCGGCGGCGGGGTGTCTCGGAAGGCGACGGCAACCGGGCGGCGCTGCAGGCCGAGCTTCTCGGAGAGCTGCTGCTCGAGGTGCCGGTAGTTGTTCATCCTTCCCGTCCTTTCGGCGACGTAGGGTACACGGACGGGCGCCGGTGCACCAGCCGGATGATGGGCCCGGTGCGGCCTTCCACTTAACAGAACTTTACGTGGCGACACACGCGGTTCACCGGCTGCCCCCACACTCCTTGACGACGGGGGGGCGCGCTTGGACATCCCCCGAGAAGGAGCAGAGCCATGAGTGACGTGACAGCGACTCCGTCGTCCCATCCTCAGCCCTCGCGGCGCCGGTTCGCGCGTCGGGCCGTGATCGCGATCCTCATCGCCGGGATAGCGAGCGCCATCGGCATCAAGGCCTTCGCCCACGGCCCGGGCGGCTGGCACCGTGGAAGTTTCCTGAGCGCGCGGTTCGATCCGGCGGCGCTGGATCAGCGCCTGGAGCGCATGCTCAGACACCTGTACGCCGAGATCGACGCCACCGACGCGCAGAAACAACAGCTCGCTCCGATCGTGAAGGCGGCGGCCGCCGACCTGCTGCCCTTGCGCACCCGCATGCACGCGCGCGGCGACAGGCGGTCGAGCTGTCGACGCGGGACCGCGTCGATCGGGCGGCCCTCGAGGCCCTGCGGGTCGATCAGCTTCGACTGGCCGAGCAGGCGTCGCAGCGTTTCGTGGGGGCGCTGGCCGACGTGGCCGACGTGCTCACTTCCGAGCAGCGCAAACAGCTGGCCGAGCGCATCGGCCGCTGGCACGGAAGGCACGAGGTGCCGGGCTCGGGCTTTCGCTGGTGCGTCAGATCGCCCAGCGTCATGGCGGCGAGGCCCGCTACCTCGGGCGCGAGCCCGACGGGAGCTGCTTCCTGGTGACCCTGGCCGCGCCCGGTGGACGCCGGGCGGCGCCCCGGCCCGGCCTTCGTGGACTACAATGGGGTGCCGCGGGGACAACTTCTTCACGTGAAGGAAGGGACGTCATGGCGCGTATGAACGGCGGCCAGATCATCGTCGACTACCTCGTCCAGGAGCGCGTGCCATATCTGTTCGGTCTGTGCGGGCACGGCAACATCAGCCTTATCGACGCCTTCTACGAGCGGGCCGACGAGATCAAGGCCCTCTCCGTGCACCACGAGACGGTCGCCGGCTTCATGGCCGACGTCTACTATCGGGTGTCGGGGCAGCCGGTGGCGACGTTCACGTCGTGCGGCCCCGGCTCCGCCAACCTGCCGATCTGCCTGGCCAACTCCTTCTTCGACTCCGTGCCCTTCCTGGCCGTGACCGGCAACGTCCCCACTAGCCAGTTCAACCGGGGGGCGTTCCAGGAGACCTATCGCTTCCACCAGGCCGACTATCCCTCGACCGTGCGCGCCTACTGCAAGCGGGTGTTCCAGCCGACCCGCGCGGACATGGTGCCGCTCGCCGTACGGCAGTCGTGGAAGACCATGGTGACGGGCCGGCCGGGGCCCGTGGTCCTCGACGTGCCGTTCGACATCTTCAAGGAAGAGGCGGACGTCGAGATGCCGCGCGCGGCCGACTGGAACCGGAACATCAGCTCGCGCTGCGGGGCCGATCCGGACGGGCTGGGCCGGGCCGTCGATCTGCTGCTGGCCGCCGAGCGGCCCGTGATCGTCGTCGGCCAGGGCGTGAAGTACGGCGGGGCGGCGGCGGACCTGGTGGCCCTCGCCGAGCGGCTGCAGATCCCGGTCGCCTGCTCGGCCAGCGGGATGGGCGCCATCGACGCCACTCATCCGCTGGCCCTCGGCCTGGTCTCGCGGAGCGGAACGTACCAGGCCAACCACGCCGCCCGTCAGGCCGACGTGCTGCTGGCCCTCGGCGTGCGCTTCGACGACCGCACGTCGAGCAGCTGGATCCCCGGCTACTCCTTCAGCATCCCGCCCACTCGGCTGATTCACGTGGACATCGACCCCGACGAGATCGCTCGCAACTACCCCGTCGCCCTCGGCCTCATGGCGGACGTCCGCACGTTCCTGCGCCAGGTCCTGGCCGAGCTGGACCAGCGGCGGCTGCCCCGCGAAGTCCCGGCGGGGCGGGCGGCCTGGCTGCAGGCCATCGCGGGCTATCGCCAGCAGTGGGAGGAGCTCGTGGCGCCTGGCTATCGGGACGACAGCACGCCGATCCACCCCCAGCGCGCGGCGCACGAGATCGACCGCGCGTTGCCCGAGGACGCCATTGTCGTGAGCGACATCGGGGTCCACCACAACTGGCTGCTTCAGTTCTGCCGTCCCCGGCGGCCCGACTCGCTGGTCGGCTCTATGGGCTTCGGTCCCATGGGCTTCGGCGTGGCCGGCGTGCTGGGAGCCAAGCTGGCCGCGCCCCACCGGCCCTGCGTGTCGGTGTGCGGCGACGGCGCCTTCTTCATGCACGCCAGCGTGCTCGGCACGGCCGTCGAGTACGACATTCCCGTGGTCTGGGTCGTCTGGAACAACGCAGGCTACGCGTCCATCCGGGGGCTGCAGCGCGGATACCTGGGCGGGCGGGAGCTGGTCACCGATTTCCGGCTGCCCGGCACGGGCGAGCCCTACAGCCCGGACTTCGCGGCGATGGCGCGCTCGGCCGGCGTCGAGGGCGTGCGCGTGGAGAAGGCCGGCGAGCTGGCCGAGGCCGTCAAGCACGCGGTCGCGGCAGGCCAGCCCTTCCTGATCGACGCCAGCATCGCGGCCGATCTCAACCCGGGTGGAGCCGGCGTGTGGGAGCTGCCGGGGCTGGGTCACCGTCCACCCGCGATCGGCGGGCGCTACCATCCTGAGCGCTGAGCAGAGCCATCAGTGTTCCGGTAGAGTCCAGCCGCTCCAGCCGGGAGACCGCGTCCAGCGCGTGGTCGATTCGCGAGTCCACGAGCCGGCCCCTGGCGTACGTGCGGAACTTCTTCTCCAGCTCGCTCCAGGACAACGGGTTTTCCGGCGCCCCCCGGGGATGCGCGCATCGCGCGACGAGCGTGGCGCCGTCGGTGGTGTCGGCCTCGACGACCGCCTGGGAGCCGTTCAGGCTGGGATCGCAGGCAACTTCCACCTGGGCGGCGGCGAACCGCTGCAGCGCGGCATCCGTGTAACGCTCGCGCTCGAACTGCGCCAGCGACAGCTCACGGTCGTGCAGGACTGCGGCGGCGGCGTAGTGGGCGGACAGCAATGCCTCGAACTTTCCCTGCCACCGCGAGAAGCCCGCGTGCAGGTCGTACGCCGCCTTGCCGAGCCAGACCCGCAGCCGCTTCGTCCGGCCGGGGGTGAGCTGGTGTCGCTCCACCAGCTCGAACGTGGCCGTGACCATCCCCTGGGTGGCCGACGCCGAGGGCCATAATCGCAGCCCGATCTGCTCCAGCTCCCAGCGATCGCCCAGGGCGTCCGTGACCGCCTCGGGCCGCCCGCCGTTCGAGTAGCTGGTGTAAAGTCCGCCGTCGGCGGCGGTGAGGAAGTGCCTCGTGGCCACGAATCGCTGCTCGGCCAGGAGCGCCGCCATGAGCCCCGACAGCGCGCCGCGGCACTGATGGAACTTCACCGCCGGCGTGCCCCACGCCGCGTACGTGCCGGCGGCCTGGCTCCCGGCCAGGCCGAACGCCGCCGCCATGGTCTCCGGGTCAAAGCCGCGCAGCCGGCCCGCGGCCGCGGCGGCGCCGAAGGGACCGATGACGCCGGGTCCGTGCCAGCCCCGATCGCGAAATGCCGGGTAGTCGAGCCCGACACCGATCCGCGTCGTCGTCTCGCAGCCCGCGGCGATCGCCACGAGCAGCTCGCGACCCGGCCGGGCGTCCCGCTCCGCGATGGCCAGCGCCGGCGGGATCACCCCCGGGGTGACGTGCGTGGCGGTCGGGCGGTGGACGTCGCACATGGTGACCGCCGTCACCAGGTATCCGTTGAGCAGCGTGGCGCCCGCCAGCGACAGGCGATGGCCGCCGATCACGCTGCTCTCCTCGGAGCGGGCCAGCGCCGCGGCCAGGGCGGCGACCTGATGGGTCTCGTCGCCCCGGTGGCCGGCCAGCGCGCAGGCCAGGGCATCGAGCAGCAGCCGCTTGCATGCCTCCCGCGCGGCCTCGGGAATGCGCTCGTAGGTGACCGTCGCCGCGAATCGGGCCAGCACCGCTGTCGCCTCACGCTCCATCGGCGTCTCCTCGCAGATCTCAGGCCTGCTCGTGCCCGAGCGTAGCTGTCCGGCGCCTGACTGACAAGGACTCGTGCTAGAGTGCGGAGCGCTGCCACCCTGAACACGGAAAGGGGCCCGCCCTGTCCCGGCTCGCGCTCGCCGGCATCACCGCTGGCGTCTTTCTCGCCACGAGCGCGGGAATCGCCATCGCGCCCTTCCTGCTCGACATGGCCCGCGACCTCCAGGCCGACCTGGCGCTCGTGGGGTCCCTCGTGGCGATCAACTCCATCTCGTGGGGCCTCGTCTCGCTGCTGGCAGGGCCGGCCTCGGACCGGCTGGGTCGCCGGCCGATCCTGCTGGCCGGTCTGCTCGTGCTGGGCGGCTCCCGGCTCATGCTCGCGCTGGCTCCCTCGTACCTGGTGGCGGCGCTGGCCCAGCTCATCGGAGGCGTCGGCGGCGGCGCCTACACGACGGGCATTTTTGCGGTCGTGTCGGACCACGTGCCCTCCGCCGAGCGGGGACGAGCGCTCGGCACCGTCATCAATGGCCAATCGCTGTCGTTCGTCTTCGGCGTGCCGCTGGTGACGTTCATCGCCAGTTGGATCGACTGGCGTGGCTCCATCGGCCTGCAGGGTCTGGCGATGCTCGCGCTCATCCTGCCCCTCTGGCTCACGGTGCCCCGCGGCAACCCCCGCGAGCGCGACGGCCAGCTGGCCGCGGCCTCGCTGCGCACCGTGCTCGACCGGCGCCTGGTGGCGCTGTACGGCGCGACCGCGATGGAGCGGGCGTGCTTCGTTGCCGTGGCCGTGTACCTGGCCACGTACTTGATCGCCACCTACGCCGTGTCCTTCACGCTCCTCGCGGTGGCGCTCGCGCTGGTGGCGCTGGGTAACCTGGCCGGCAACCTGCTGGGCGGGCCGCTCGCCGACCGCGTTCCCGACCGGCCCGTGGCGTTCGCCGTCGCGTCGGCGGTCACCGCCGCCCTCGCCCTGCCGCTGCTGCTCTGGCAGCCGGGGCTCGCCGGCTCGATCGCGCTGGGCTTCGCCTACACGCTGGCCAACGCCGTCGGCCGGCCCGCCCTGATCGCCAGCCTGAGCGAGGTTCCGGCGAGCGTGCGGGGCGCCGTGCTCGGTCTCAACACCACCACCCAGAGCATCGGCTGGCTCGGGGCCGGCGCGCTCGGCGGGTGGTTGATTGCCCAGTGGGGCTTCGGGGCTCTGGGCGTCTTCTGCGCGGCGGCGGGTTTGCTGGGGGCGGGGTTCGGTGTGGCCGCGGGCGGGCGGCGCCTGTGAGGGCGCCGTCCGGCCGCGCCTGGATCAGGGCTCGGCGTCGATGGACTGCGCCAGCCCCTCCACGCGGGTGACGATAGCCCGCACCGAAGTCAGCAGCTTGCCCGTCTGAGTCTGAAATCTGGCCAGGACCTTTCCCGAGCGGGCGGCCTTGCCGCCGTTCGGACCACGCTCGGCCAGCGTCACCAGCTTGCCCAGGGTGGCGTCGGCCTTCTTGAGCTCGCCGAGCATCGTCCGGTACCGCGCCACCGTCTTCGGCCGGAACTGCGCGTACGCGGGATCGTCGAGCTCGCCCTCGACGATGCTCCGCGCCGCCTGCACCTCGCGTCGGAACCCGCTGAACCGCTCGGCGTCGGTTCGGGCGTCGTCGGCAGTGGCGCCGTCGAGGCCGCGGTAGATCGCCGCCATGATCCGGGCCGTGTTCATGCGGGCCCGTGTTTCCGGGGACGGGGCCAGTCGGTGCAGCGCTTCCGCGTAGGCGGCGGCGCTGGCGACCTGCTGGTGCATCGCCCGGATGACCTGCCGTTCGCGGCGCTCGATGTGGTCCGGGAAGGCAAGCCGTTTCTTGCCGCCCGGAGTGCCGGCCTGGAGCTGGCGGAAGTGCTCCAGGTACGCGCGCTCCAGCTCGACGACGGTGGGGAACGCCTCGCGGGCGAGTGCCGTCGTGCTCTGCACCGACTCGTCGAGGAGCTGACCGATTCGATCGGCGTCCGGGGAGCCCACATGAGGGGCCGAGGGGATCCGGGCCTTCGCCTGCTCGACCGCGTCACGATACGCCTCCAGCTTGGGCCCGATCTCGCGGTGGCACGTCTCCCAGGCGGCCAGCCGCGCCGTGTGGACGGCGACGAGCTGCTCGGCCTTGGCGTGGGCCTGGCGTCTCGTCATGGTGCCGTACGCAGGGTCGGCGCCCCAGCCCTGCGTGAAGCATTGGCGAGCGTAGGCGTCGACATCGGCCCGGCGCTCCTTGAGCTGCTGCACCGCATCGACGTAGGGCTCGGTCGTCGCGATGGGCAGCGTGCAGCGAGTGGACAGCGCCGCGACCAGCATCGCGGTCAGAAGCAGGATCAAGCGGGGGCGTCGGTTGAAGCCGTCCCAGAACATGTCGTCCCTCCTCGGGCGCGCCTCGTGCGGGCCCGACGCGGAGGCTGCACGCCGGATGCCATACCGCGAACGCCCGCGGCGATCGAGGGGACAGCGGCTTACGAGGTATCCGACAAACGCCTCAGGTCGCGCCGCATGCCATATTGCCGCGGCGCCGAGTCAGGACGGCCGAGCCTGCTTGCGCTTGTTGCGTCCGGCGCGGTGAGGTTCCGTGGCGGCGCCCTGAGGCCGGCGAAGTTGGCCGCGCTGAATCCCAAGTGATGGACCCGGAGGAGGTGACGTGTAGAACATGAACGCAGTGAAGACGTTTGCCGCTGTGCTCATGGCGCTCGGCGTGCTGACGGCGGCGTCGGCGGCGTTCGCCGACCGCATGGAGATCGACGAGATCCAGGCGCCGCGCGGTGCCGAGCAGCCGGAGGACAACGTCCTGGCCGAGTTCGGGAGCGTGGTTCACACCGTCGAGTGCGCCGTGGAGATCCAGCGAGAGCTCCAGAGCCGGAACGCCGCGGTGCCGGTCTCGCGTCCGATGCGCTCCCCATCGGCATCAACCTCGGCGATGTGATCGTCGACGATGCGCGGGTCTACGGCGACGGCGTGAACATCGCCGCCCGTTCACGGCCTGGCCGTGAGACTGACCGAGGGCGAGCGCGGACGCCTGAGCCAGACGCCCACCGGCAACCCCGAGGCCTACGATCTCGTACTCCAGGGGCGGCACGTTCTCCGGCGTACGACCCGTGACAGCAACGCCGAGGCGCGGCAACTGTTCGTGAAGGCCCTCGACCTGGATCCGGACTTCGCCGGCGCGGCCGCCGGGCTCGGCTGGGCCCACTTGCAGAGCTGGCAGCTGCTGTGGACGACGGATCCGGCGAGCCTGGAGCGGGCCCGAGCGCTGGCCCGGCGCGCGGTCGCGCTCGACGAGACGCGGGCCGACGCCCACCGTCTGCTGGCTCAGATCGATCTGTGGAGCAAGACCCACGACACCGCCATCGCCCACGCCGAGCGGAGCCTCGCGCTGGCTCCCGGCGACGCCGAGGGGTACGAGACCCTGGCCGAGGTGCTTGGCTGGGCGGGCCAGCCCGACGAAAGCGCGCGGCTCGTCCGTCAGGCCATGCGCCTCAATCCCCACTACCCCTTTTCGCATCTGTGGACGCTGGGCCACGCCCACTTCGTGGCCGGGCGGCGCCGGGACGCCGTGGAGGCCTTCAGCAGGCTCGTGGAACAGAACCCCAACTTCTTGCCGGCGCACGCGTACCTGGCCGTGCTCTTCTCCGAGATGGGCCGGCCCGACCAGGCCCGCGTGGAGTGGGAGACGACCACTCGGCTCAGCCCGGAGGCCTCGCTGGCGGTCCTGCGCCAGCGTCTTCCCTACCGGCGGCCAGCCGACCTGGACCGGTTTCTCGCGGCCATGCGCAAGCAAGGGCTGGAGTGACGACCGCGCGGTCGCCAGCCGGGGTGTTAGCATACGGGCCGAGCCGATGGCTGATCACGGACCGGGCCCGACCTCTCACACCTACTTCTCTCAGCGGCTGCGCCTGCACTACGTCGACTGGGGCCACGGGGACAACCCCCCGCTGGTGCTCGTCCACGGCGGGCGCGACCACTGCCGCAACTGGGACTGGGTGGCCGAGGCGCTGCGCGAGGAGTGGCACGTGATCGCGCCCGACCTGCGCGGGCACGGGGACAGCCAGTGGTCCACCGATGGCAGCTACACGCTGGCCAGCTACATCTACGACCTGGCTCAGCTGATCCACCAGCAGCGGCTGGCCCCGGTGACCATCATCGCGCATTCGCTCGGCGGCGTGGTCGCTCTCCGCTACGCGGGGATCTATCCCGCCACCGTGGCGCGGCTGGTCGCCATCGAAGGCCTGGGCCCCTCGCCGGCGCGCCTGGCCGAGCGCGCGGCCCGGATGATCGACCAGCGGATGGACGACTGGATTCGTGAGCAGCGCGGCCTGGCCGGGCGGCCGCCGCGGCGCTACGCCTCCATCGAGGACGCCTTCAAGCGCATGCAGGAAGAGAACCCGCACCTCACGGCCGAGCAGGCCCGGCATCTGACCGTGCACGGCGTCAACCAGAACGAGGACGGCACGTACTCGTGGAAGTTCGACAACTACGTGCGCTCGTGGCTGCCCTACGATATGTCCAGCCGCGACATCCAGCATCTGTGGGGGCGGATCGCGTGCCCCACGCTGCTGCTGCACGGCAAGGAGAGCCGCTGGGCGGGTGATCCGGCCACGGACGGACGCGCGGCGCACTTCCGCCACGCCAGGGTCGTCGGCATCGACGGGGCCGGGCACTGGCTCCACCACGACCGCCTGGACGAGTTCCTCCGGCTCGTCCGCGCCTTCCTCGCGGAGACTGCACGATGACGACCACAGCGCTCAACATCGACGACCTCAAGTCGCACATCGGCCGCACGCTGACCGCCACCGATGTCCTGCATCCCGGCCCGGCGAACCTGCTGCGTCTGGCCTTCGGCCGCCCCGAGCCGGAGCTGCGCGAGGGCGACCCGCTGCCCCCGGCCTGGCTCGCCCTCTATTTTCTGCCGCGGTTTGCCACCGCGGAGCTGCGGCCCGACGGCAGCCCGCGCGACACGGGCGTGATCCCGCCGATGCCGCTGCCGCGTCGCATGTTCGCGGGCGAGCGCGTGCGCCTGCACCGGGCCCTGCGCCTCGGCGAGACCGTCCGGCGCGAGACCGAGCTGGCCGACATCTCCATGAAGACGGGCGGCACCGGGACGCTGGTGTTCGTGACCGTCACCAGCCGCGTCTTCGGCCCCGAGGGACTGGCGCTGGAGGACGAGCGCCACACGGCGTTCCGCGAAGAGGTCAAGCCGGGCGAGCGCAACCGGGCGCCGCGCCGGGAGCCCGCTCCGGCCGACGTGCCGTGGCGGCGGCGCGTGACGCCGGAGCCCGTGCTGCTGTTCCGGTTCTCCGCGCTGACCTTCAACAGCCACCGCATCCACTACGACCGGCCGTGGGCCACTGAGGTCGAAGGCTATCCGGGGCTGGTGGTGCACGGGCCGCTGACGACGACGCTGCTCATCGACTTCGCCCGGGACCAGAACCCGGGCCGGCGCATCGTCGCCTACGCCACCCAGGCCCGGGCCCCGCTGTTCGACACGGCGCCGTTCGAGCTGCGCGGCCGGCCCACCGACAAGGGCTGCGAGCTCTGGGCCGTCACGCCGGAGGGCACGGTCGCGATGAGCGCCGAGGTCGAGCTGGCCTGACGTGGACGCCGGCCGCCGCGCGCTGCTGCTGGGCTCGCTGGCTGCGCTGCTCGGTCCGCGCGCCGCGCTGGCCCAGACCGCCGAACGCGTCGCGCGCGTGGGCATCCTGGGGCCGACTACCCCCAAGCACTTTGCTGCGGGAATCAGCGCGTTCCGCGAGGGCCTGCGCGGGCGTGGATGGCTCGAAGGCCAGAACCTCGTGATCGAGGCCCGGTTTGCCCAGGAGCGCTACGACCGGCTGCCGGCCCTGGCGGCCGAGCTGGTCTCCCTGAAGATCGACGCCATCTTCGCGCTCGCCTCTCCGTCGGTGGCCGCGGCCAAGCGCGCCACCACGACGATCCCGATCGTTTTCGAGACCCTGGGCGACGCGATCGCCGCCGGGCTGGTGAAGGACCTGGCGCGGCCGGGCGGAAACGTCACCGGGATATCCGGCTTCGCGCCGGAGTTGAGCGCCAAGCGGCTCGAGCTTATCCGGGAACTCCTGCCGAGCGCCGAGCGCGTCGGGCTCCTCGCGAACCCACTCAATACCGGCACGCCGACGGTCATCCGGGCCACCCAGGCCGCCGCCAGGCGGATGGGGATTGTGCTCCACATTGTCGACGTCCAGCGCCCTCGCGACCTCGACGGGGCTTTCGAAGCGATGCTCCGTCCCCGTAGCCACGCCTTGCTGGTGGTGGCGGACCCCGTGCTCTTCAGCCGGCGGCAGCGGATCGTGGAGCTGGCGACCCGGCATCGGCTGCCGGCGGTGTACGAGCACAGGGCGTTCATAGAAGTCGGTGGGCTGGCATCCTACGGGCCTGACCAGACCGAGCGTTTCCGGCAAGCGGCCGACTACGTCGATCGCATCCTGAAGGGAGCCAGGCCAGGAGATCTACCGATCCAGCAGCCGAGCACGTTCGAGCTCATGCTGAATCTGCGAGCGGCGGAGCGCCTGGGGCTCGCCATCCCCACGACAGTGCGGCTGCGCGCGACCCACGTGATCGACTGATCACGCGGGTGCCGGGGCTCCGGCGTCAGCCGGCCCGGGCCTGGCGGACGGCGCAGACGACGGGCTTGGTCCGTCGACAGGATGAGCAGGTTCCCTCGGCGACCTTGAAGCCCGTCAGCTTGTCCAGCGTGGCCAGCACCGCCTGCGCCTCGGCCAGCGTCGTCTTCGCCGCCAGCGCCAGGCAGCCATCGCACAGCTCGGTGCCCGGCTCCGCGTGCAGAATTGCCGTGATCCGATCTTCGATCGTGTCTCTTGTCATATGCCTCCTGGTCGGTCACGGGAGTGTAGCACGGTCGGAGGTATATGATCCGGTCGATCACGATGATCGCCCTCGACGTTGTCACCAAGGCGTTCGGCGACCGGGTAGCGGTGGATCGCGTCTCGCTAGCCGTCGAAGCCGGTAGCACCCACGTCCTGCTGGGCTCGACGGGGTCCGGCAAGTCGACGATCTTGCGGCTCATCCTCGGCCTGCTGCAACCCGATGCGGGCGAGATCGTCGTGGGCGGCGTCGCCGTGACCGCGGGCATGCGTCGCGAGCTCAGCCGGCGGTTGGGCTACGTGGTCCAGGAGGGCGCGCTCTACCCGCACCTGACTGCCGCCGGCAACGCCACGCTGGGGGCGCGCGCCGAGGGATGGAGCGCCGAGCGCCAGTGCGCCCGCGTCGCGGCCCTGGCCGACCTGGTCGGGCTCGAGCGCGGCCTGCTCGATCGCTACCCGGCTCAGCTGAGCGGCGGGCAGCGGCAGCGCGTGGGGCTCATGCGGGCCCTGATGCTCGACCCCCCGGTGCTCCTCCTCGACGAGCCCCTGGGCGCGCTGGATCCCATCGCGCGCGCCGAGCTCCAGGTGCACCTGGCCCGCATCTTCCGGGAGCTGGGCAAGACCGTCCTCCTGGTGACGCACGACGTCCGTGAGGCGTTCGTCTTCGGCTCTCACATCACCCTGCTGAACGGCGGCCGCGTGGTGCAGCAGGGCACATTCGCCGAGCTGGCCCGGCAGCCGGCCCAGCCGTTCGTCGCCGACTTCCTCCGCGCCCAGGCCCAGCCCCCGGAGATGACGGAGTTTCTGTGAGGGCGGCCCGCCGCGCATGGGCGGCCGCGGCGGTCCTCGTCGCCGCGGCGCTGGCCCCCTCCGCTGCGGCCGCGGACGAGACACCGATCCGCGTGGGCTCGAAGTCCTTCACCGAGAGCTACATCCTGGGAGAGATCGTGGCCCAGCTCATCGAGCAAGCGGGCGAGGCGCGGGCGGAGCGCCGCCTGGGGCTGGGCGGCACGGGCATCGTCTACGGGGCGCTGACCAGCGGGGACGTCGACATCTATGTCGAGTACACGGGCACCATCAGCCGCATGATCCTCAAGGCCCCGTCGGTCACGACCCTCGATGCGTTGCGCGAGCGCCTCCGGCCGCTGAGCCTCACCGTGAGCGATTCGCTCGGCTTCGACAACACCTACGCGCTGGCCGTCCGGCGCGAGACGGCGATGAAGCTGAATCTCCGGACGATCAGCGATCTCCGCCGGCATCCGCATCTCACGGCCGCCTTCGATCCCGGCTTCCTCGAGCGGGAGGACGGCTGGCCGGGGCTCCGCCGGCACTACGGCCTCAACCTGGCTTCCGTGCGCATCATGGAGCACGCGCTGACCTATCCCGCGCTGACGAGTGGACGCGTCGATGTGATCGACGTGTTCGCCACGGACGGCCAGCTGGCCCGCCTCGAGCTCGTGCTGCTCGCCGACGACCGGGGGTTCTTTCCGGACTACGCCGCGGTGCTGCTCGTGCACCAGTCGTTCCCGGAACGCTATCCGCGCACGTGGGCCGAGCTCCAGCGCCGCCTCGTCGGGCGCATCGACAACGCCACCATGGCCCGGCTCAATGCCGGCGTGGACCTGGAGGACCGGTCGTTCACGGAGGTGGCCGCCCGATTCCTCGGGCGCCCCACCCGGGGTGCCACCGCGCGGTGGTCGAGCCGCGACCTGGGGCGCCTCACGCTCGAGCACTTGGGGCTCGTGGCCGCGGCGGTGGGCGTGGCCACGGCGCTCGGCGTGCCGCTCGGCATCCTGGCGGCCCGGCGCCGGCGCCTGGCGCAGGTGGAGCTGATGGGGGTGGGGCTGCTCCAGACCATCCCCGCGCTGGCGCTCTTGTCCTTCATGATTCCGCTCTTCGGCATCGGCCCCGTGCCGGCGCTGGTCGCGCTCTGCCTCTACGCGCTGCTGCCCATCGTGCGCAACACCCACGCGGCCGTCACCAGCCTCGACCCCCAGCTCGGGGACATGGCCGTGGTGCTGGGCCTCGGCGGCTGGCAGCGACTGGCGTGGGTCGAGCTGCCGCTGGCCTCAGTGACGATCATGGCCGGCATCAAGACCGCCGCCGTCGTCACGGTGGGCACCGCCACGCTCGCCGCCTTCATCGGCGGAGGCGGCTACGGCACGCTCATCGTGACCGGTTTGGCCCTCAACGACGTCACCACGATCCTCGCCGGCGCCATCCCGTCGGCGGTGATGGCGCTCGCCATCCACGCCGCGTTCGAGGGGCTCGACCGGCTGGTCGTGCCGACTCCCTTGCGGGCCAGGCGTTGAGGCGGCTGTCCACCGTTTCCACAGCTGTCCACACGACAGGATTCGTACGGGGTGACGGGGCTTCGCGGTAAGCGCCGCCCGAAATGCACGATCTGTCGCTGCACCGCCTCGCTCCGCGCAAGATTGGGCGATGCCGACGATCGCGCGGCGCGGTGCCGGCCCGCCCCGGAGCCCGGGATGCGGGTGAAGAAACTGTTGACGTCGGGATGTCCCGGCCCATTAACTGGCGCCCCCAGAACCTTCGAGGGAGGCCGCATGGACCCACCTCCGGCCGAGCGCCTGATGGTCAAGGTAGACCTCATGACCACCCCCTGTCTCTGGTGTTGGGAGATCGTGCACACCAGGGACGGCACCGTCGTGGAGAGCAGCTGGGGGACGGATTGGACGGGGTACGAATCGGCGCACGAGGCCTGGGGAGCTGGAATTCTCCGTCTGAACGAGCTGAATCGGCGCAGCCGGCGAGCGCCGTCTCACGCCGCCGTGGAGGTATCGAGCCTCAGCGGGGGGCCGGGACAGCCTCCAGGTCGAGCGGCCGGACGATGAACCCCATGCCCTCACGCCGCCAGTCGTACTCCGGCCTCTCGCAATAGATCTCCAGGACGTTGCCCTCCGGGTCCTGGAAGTACAGGCTGTTGGTGACGGCGTGGTCCGCCGTGCCGACGATCGGCACGCCCAGCGCCTGGAAGCGCTGGTACCACGCCTTGACCGTCTCCAGGCTGTCCACGACGAGAGCGACGTGGACGAGGCCGACCTGGTTGTCCTTCGGGGGATCGGCGTCCGGCCCGGTCTTGAAGATCGCGATGTCGTGGTGGTAGTCGTTGAAGCGCAGGAACATCCCGCGGTCCGGGTCGAACTTGGCCAGCGTCATGCCCAGCACACCGCAATAGAACTGCCTGGCCTTCTCCAGATCCCGGACCTTCAGGACGACGTGCCCGACTCGGACGATCGGTTTGACGTCCACGGCGTGGTCCCCCCTTCGGGTGCCTTTGCCAGAGGATACCGCAGATCGGTCGGAACGGGCACGGCCGGCAGTTGACCGGGCGCTCCGCCTCGTCTACCGTCGAACCGTCATGGCGACCCCGCGGTCCGCGTCGCTCGCGAAATGGCGCCGCCAGGCGGTCCGGCGCGTCGAGGCGTCCCGCCGAGCGATGCTGGACTTCGTCGGCCGGCTACCCGAAAGCGAAATCCTCCGGCCTCGAACGCAGGACCGCTGGTCGGTCAAGGACGTCCTGGCGCACTTGCTGGCCTGCGACGAGGAGACGGTGCGCCGCTTCCAGCTCGTCGCCCGCGGCCGCGCCGACCGCATCCACTGGTTCGAGAGCATGGCCGATGCGGACCGATTCAACGCCCGGTCGGTGGCGCGACTGCGCCGGCTCGGCCTTCGCGCCCTGCTCCACCGACGGCAACGGGCTCAGGCCAACCTCATCGAGTGGCTCGAGCGCCTGCCGCCCGCGGCCCTCCGCGACCCCGCTCATGCCTACCCGGTCGTCGAGTGGCTTCCCGCCCCGGGCTGGAGCCACGAGCAGGAGCACTTGAGCGAGATCCGGGCGTGGTGGCGGGACGCTCGCCGGCGGGCTACCGCCGCTTCGTCAGGAGCTGCGCGCGCCGGTTCTTCGCCCAGCATGCCTCGTCGCGCTCGACGCAGACGGGGCGCTCCTCGCCGTAGCTGATCATGGTGATGCGGTCCGACGCCACGCCGCGCGACATGAGGTAGTCTCGCGTGGCCTTCGCGCGGCGGTCGCCGAGCGCGATGTTATAGGCGTTCGTGCCGCGCTCGTCGCAGTGTCCCTCGATCAGGATGAGCGCCGAGGGATTCGACCTGATCCACTCGATGTTCGTGTCCAGCGTCTGGGCGGCATCGGGACGGATCTCTGACTTGTCGAAGTCGAAGAAGATGGAGCGCAGCGCTGGCTCCGCCGCGAACTCGGTGGGCTCCGGCCGGGCCGGGGTGGCCGGCGCGGCGGTCGTCGGTGGAGCCGACGGAGCGGCGACTATGGGCGGCAGGACAGGTGCCGGAGTGGCGGCTTCCGGGGCTGCCGGCGCGGCGGGTGCCGGGGCCGCACGCGGGACCGGTGCGGGGGCCGTTTCCGGAGCCGGTACACCGGTGGCGGCGCCAGTGGGTGCCGGCGCCGCGACTTCTCTGACTGCAGGACGCTTGGCGCACCCCGTCGTCAACACGACGAGCGAAAAACCGACGGCAGCAACGATAAGCCCAGTTCGCGATCGCATCTTTCACCCCCCAGGGCATCCTTGTCCGCAACAGGGCCCAAGTGTAGCGCGGGGACCGCCGCCTGACCTGGGGTAGCTAGAGGGCTGGGGCCACCCCAATCGTGTCCCAGCCTTGCCGCAGACACGGTCATCCACGCCCCACTCGCCGCTCGACTCCGAGCTTCTCCCTACGAATCGGCGGCGTCTCAGAGGTTCTCGCTGGCCGATGGCTTGCAGCGGCACAGCCCCGGCTCAGAGGGAGGCGTCGGTGGGGCTGAGAAGCATCGTCCTGTTCGCCGTGGTGGGAACGATGCTGGTCGGCGTGCCCGGATGGCCGCCACCTAACCTGGCGCGCAGGGCGGTCGAGATCGTGGGTCCGTGCCCTCTTCCGGCGAAACGGTGGGCCGAGGCCTGGTCACAAACCCCGGCGGATGACCGAAGCGTCAGGAGCCTGTCCGTGTTCTGCCAGCCCAGTGGCAGGGTGTACACGGCGACGTTCCTCTACTGGTTTTCGGAGCAGGGCCCCGGACGGGTGGTGTGGCGCCCGGTGACCACGTATTTCGGTCCCGTTCCATCCCACAGCGCTGAGCGGGTCGACATCTTCGATCGGGCGGGCCGCCTGATCGAGCACGTGTTCGTCGACCGGCAGGCCCGCAAGGTCGAGTTCTATAGCACCGCTTCCCGGCTCACGGGACGGGGCGCACTCGACGTTGCGTCCGGCCTGGTCGAACGATTCAGCGTGGAAGGGGCCCGGCAAGGGTCGTTGCTGCTACCGCTTCCTCCAGAGTTCTAGGGGCGCGCGGTCACTCTCCGAACAGCAGGGCCGATCCCGAAGAAGGCGAACGCCGCCGGCAGGCCGAGCGCGAACACCGCCAAGACGACGCCGAAGAGGACGGTGGCCGCGAGCCACCAGGCCATGGTCAGGCGTGGGCCCGGCGCCGGTGAGCGGCCCGTGCCCGCCGAGCCGCCTTGCGGCGCAGCTCGGCAATCGGCATCCGGGTGAGCTTGAGCGCGTCCGACTCGGGGATCACGTTGGTGTAGTAGGCCCCGGTCGTCATGGCCATGCCCACCACGCCAGGTGCGCCTTACCGATCTCGAAGGTGGGCCTTCCTGGTTGGCCCGCTCGATCCAGCGCTCGAGCCGCTTCACGTAGATCGTGTTCTCGGGAAGGGCGCTCACGACCCTGAGCGTCGCCTCTTGAGCGGCCGCCCCCGTGGAGACGGCGAGGGCCAAGACCGCCAGCACGGCGATGACGCGGATGAGCGATGGCCATGGTGTCCTCCTCTTCCGGCGGCCATTCCTACTGCGGCGCCCCGCCCTGGGGGTCGTCAGAGGCCCAGGATTTGCACGATCGCATTCTGGAGGCCCGACGTGAGAATCGAAGATCTCTGGTACAAGAACGCCGTCATTTACTGTCTGGACGTCGAGAAGTACATGGACGCCAGTGGCGACGGCTGCGGCGATTTCGAGGGACTCAGCCGGCGTCTGGATTACCTGGCCGGCCTAGGCGTCACCTGCGTCTGGCTGCAGCCGTTCTATCCCTCCCCGAACCGCGACAACGGCTACGACGTCACGGATTATTACGGCGTACACCCCAAGCACGGCTCGCCGGGCGACTTCGTGGAGTTCATGAACCATGCGCGGTCGCTCGGCATGCGGGTGATCGTCGATCTGGTGGTCAATCACACCTCCGTCGATCACCCCTGGTTCCAGGCTGCGCGGTGCGATCCCCGGTCGCCCTACCGTCGCTGGTACGTGTGGGCCGAGGAGCGGCCGCCCGACCACGAGAGCGGCGTGGTGTTTCCTGGCGTCCAGAAGACGACGTGGACCCTCGACGACGCCTCCGGCCTCTGGTACTTCCACCGCTTTTACGATCACCAGCCGGATCTCGACGCCCACAATCCCCATGTTCGCGAAGAGATCACCAAAATCATGGGCTACTGGCTGGAGCTGGGCGTCTCCGGTTTCCGGATGGATGCCGTGCCCTTCCTCATCGAGCGCAAGGGCCCCGGGGCGGAGCCGGTCAAGGACTTCGGCCTGCTTCAGGAGATGCGGCGCTTTCTCCAGTGGCGCTGCCGTGACGCGATCCTGCTGGCCGAGGCCAACGTGCCGCCGGACGAGAGCATGCAGTACTTCGGCGACGAGGGCGACCGGCTGCAGATGATGCTCAACTTTCCGGTCAACCAGCGTCTGTTCTACGCGCTGGCCACGGGAGACACCGGCCCCCTCGTCTGGGCGCTCCAGCAGACGGCCCGCAAGCCCCGCGACGCGCAGTGGGTGCATTTTCTTCGCTCCCACGACGAGCTCGATCTCGGCCGCCTGGCGCCAGAGCAGCGACAGCGGGTGTTCCAGGCCTTCGCACCCGAGCCCTCCATGCAGCTCTACGACCGGGGGATCCGCCGGCGGCTGGCCCCCATGCTGGGCAACGACCGGCGGCGGCTGGAGCTGGCCTTCTCGCTGCTGTACTCGCTGCCGGGCACGCCGATGATGCAGTACGGCGACGAGATCGGGATGGGCGACGACCTGACCCTCGACGAGCGCGAGTGTGCGCGGACGCCGATGCAGTGGACCAGCGAGCGCAACGGCGGGTTCTCGCGCGCCGAGCGCACCGTGCGCCCCTGCATCGACGACGAGACGTACGGCTACCGCGTCGTCAATGCCGCCGACCAGCGGCGGGACCCGAACTCGCTGCTGAACTGGACCGAGCGCCGCATCCGCATGCGCCGGGAATGCCGGGAGCTGAGCTGGGGCGAGTTCAGCGTGGTGCGGACCGACGTGCTGGAGGTCCTGGCGCTGCGCTACGAGTTCCAGGGGGTGGCTATGCTGACGCTACACAACTTCAGCAACCGCCGGCAGACGATCAGCCTCGATCCGCGGCTGCCGAACGGCGACGCCCTGTGGGACGTCTTCGATGACAACCACAGTCGCAGCAAGGGTGGCGAGGCCCATACCATCACGATGCCGCCGTACGGTCACCGCTGGTATCGGGTGGGCGCCATCGACAACACGCTGAACCGGACGCAGGGGATTGACTAATCGCCGTATCGGTGGATCTTCTGGGGGCAGCCCCGGTGGGCTAGGTCGTGTACCAGG
The DNA here is from genome assembly GCA_035709005.1 of Candidatus Methylomirabilota bacterium. Taxonomy (NCBI): domain Bacteria; phylum Methylomirabilota (SeqCode); species Candidatus Methylomirabilota bacterium. Next base: position 21,287 of record DASTFB010000069.1, read on the forward strand.
AGCGAACCCAGAGGAGGGCACCATGTACAACAACATCCTCTTGGCCGCCGCACTCCAGCAGTGGGAACGCTACAGCGCCCATGCGATCGCCGCCCGAGACGTCGCCGCCGTCCTCGCCCGTCAGGCCAAGCAGCTCTACGTTCTCAGCGTCTACGACAACGAGACCAAGCGGTTGCCGGCCGCAGGCGTCTCTGCCGAGTTGATGGCGCAACTGCGAGAGCAACAGATACAGCAGACGGATCGCTTCATGGCCGAGAGGATGGAGCAGTATATCGAGCCTCTCGTGAGCCAGGGTCTGCCTGTCACGAAGATCTTGCGGCTCGGCAGCCCTCGACACGTCATTGTCGAGGTCGCATCCGAAGTCGGCGCCGATCTGCTGGTCATCGGCAGCCACAGCAAGCGCCGGCTGTTCGATATCGCGCTGGGGGGCACGGCCCGACATGTCAGCACGCATGCGCCCTGCGAGGTCGTGATGGTCGTGCCGAAGAAGTCATAGGCGCCGGATCACCGTGTCACGCCCTTCGCTGACGGTCGCCGAGGCGACGAAGGATCGACGGCTCGGCGATCGTCATCGTGGCGGCGCCTGCCTATGATGGGCAAACCCTTTCCCAGGCAACCTGGACGTATCGGGTGCTTCGGAGAGGATAGCCCCGAGATTGACAAGTCACCTTCCTTGGCAGCCCGTATGCATCCGTCCGATCACATGCTCGCAGACCGGGCCGAGACGGCACCTGGCGGAGGCGGCGCGACGCCGTGGTTGCCTGACCTTTCCGGAGTCCACGTTCTGGTGATCGAAGACGACGAAAGCTCCCGGGACATCCTTGCCGATGTCTTACGCTTCGCCGGTGCCCGCGTCAGCGCCTGCCCGGACGCGTACGCCGGCCTCAAGACGCTGGAGGAGTTCCGGCCCGACGTGATCGTGTGCGATCTCGCCTTACCAGGCATGGATGGCCTCAGCTTCCTGTATGCCCTGCGCGCCCACCACGATTCCGACATGCGGCACACCCCTATGCTGGCGGTGACGGGGTACGACGAGATCTATCGTCCGGAGGAGTTTCTCCGGCTGGGGTGCGAGGGATACATGATGAAGCCGCTCAGCCTCGATCGTGTCTGCGCGGCGGTCGAAAAGCTCGGGCGGCTGACGGGTGGACGTCGCTGCTCTGGCCGGTCCTCCTAGTCAGCCTCCCCTCCCGCGGTCTGGGCCCCCCGACGTACGTACGCGCGGTAAGTAGGTCCGGCCCGGTGGAAGCACCGGGCGTCCGTCGATGCTAACCAAGCGGGTGATGAACGACTCGCAACGTCGTGAGCAGGGGAGTATCATGTAACTAAACGAATGGTTAATAAGAACGCGCGGGGCATCCGGCGGCACCGGGACCCGGAGCGGACGCGCCGGGCGCTGCTCATGGCGGGAACCCAGCTCTTCGCCGAGCGGGGGTACGAGGGCGCGGCGCTGTCGGCGATCGCCGACCGGGCTCGCGTCAACAAGGCGTTGGTCAGCTACTACTTCGGCGGCAAGCGCCAGCTCTATCTGGCCATCGTGACGGCCGCGTTCGGCGAGCTCGTCACGCGCGCCGAGGCGCTGGCGACGTCGGAGCGCCCCGCGCCCGAGCTCCTGCGCGAGGTCATCGCGCTGATCGCCGAGACGGCGATGCGGCGCAATCCGCACTTTCCGGCGATGATGCTGCGCGAGGTGCTGGCCGGCGGGCGGCACCTCGGGGACGAGGCGCTGGGCTATCCGCTGCGTGTGGCCGACGTCGTGCGGCGGATCGTCGAGCGCGGCATGCGCCAGGAAGCCTTCCGGCCGGTGGACCCGTTGCTCACCCACCTGAGCCTGGTCGGAGGCCTGCTCTTCTTCTTCGCCACGGCGCCCCTGCGTCAGCGGTTGATCGCCTCCGGCCGGCTTCGGGGCAAAGCCCCGGATCCCGCCGCCTACGTCACGCACATGCAAGATCTGCTCGTGGACGGGCTCGTGACACGGCGCCGGGGCCGCCGCCGATCCCTGGAGACAGTGTCATGACCGCGATGCCCGTTCCCCCGAAGCGGCCGCAGCCAGTGCCGGTGCCTCAAGTGGAGCGGACGGGGCCGGAGCCCGCGCCCGGGCGCCCGTCGCGCCGTCGCCGGCACATCGTGGGGGCGGTTCTGCTGGCCATTGTGGCGGTCGCCGCCGTCGCGGCGTGGCGCTTGTTCTTCGCGGTCCCCGCCTTGCCGCCGGGAGTGATCGGTGTCAGCGGCCGCATCGAAGGTGACGAGGCCGCCGTCTCGCCGAAGACGAGCGGACGCATCCGCGTGGTCACCGTCCGGGAGGGCGATTCGGTGGAAGCCGGCGCCGTGATCGCCATCCTCGACGACGAGCAGGTGCGCGCCCGCGAGCAGCAGGCCGAGGCGATGGTCCGGCAGGCCGAGGCGCGGCTGGCCGCCGCCGAGGCCCAGCTGGCCCAGGCCGAAGCCTCCTATGCCCAGGCGCGCTGGGATCGCGACGCGTTCGCCACGCTCTTCCAGCGAGGCCTGATCGCCGAGCAGCAAGCCCGACAGGCCGAGAACAACGAGCGCACGCAGGCCGCCATCGTCGTGGCCGCGAAGCGGCAGGTCACCGCGGCGCGGGCCGACCTCGACCGGACCCGGGCCCAGCTCGAGGAAGCCAGGGCCGATCGCCAGGATCTCCGCGTGGTGGCGCCCTTCGCCGGCACCGTGGCGACGCGGACGGCGGAGCCGGGCGAAGTGGTGACGGCGGGCACTCCGATCATCACCCTCATCGACCTGGAGCAGGTCTACCTGCGCGCCTTCGTCCCCGAGGGACAGATCGGCCTGGTCCGCGTGGGCCAGCCCGCGCGCGTCTACCTGGACTCCGCCCCCACCGAACCGATCGAGGCCTTCGTGTCCCGCATCGATCCTCAAGCGACGTTCACCCCCGAGAACACCTACTTTCGCGAGGAGCGCGTGAAGCAGGTCGTCGGCGTGAAGCTGCAGCTGCGCGGCGCCTTCGGCTATGCCAAGCCCGGGATGCCGGCCGACGGCGAGATCCTGGTCGAGGGCACCGAGTGGCCGGAGGGGCGAACGCGCCGGTGACGGTCCCCGCCATCCGCGCCCGGGAGCTCTCGAAGCGCTACGGCGTTCTCGAGGCCGTGCGGGGCGTGAGCTTCGACGTCGACGAAGGGGAGATCTTCGGCCTCATCGGTCCCGACGGGGCGGGGAAGACCTCGACGTTCCAGATCCTGGCCGGCGTCATGGAACCGAGCGGCGGCGTCGCCGAGGTCTTCGGCCGTCCGGCGCGCGAGGCGCGTTCGGAGACGGGGTATCTCACGCAGGCGTTCAGCCTCTATCCCGACCTCACCGTCGCCGAGAACCTCCGGTACGCCGGCGACCTGCGCCGCGTGCCGCCGGCGGACATCGCCAGGCGTGGCCGGCGCTACCTCGAAATGTTCGATCTCGACGCGTTCGTCGACCGGCTGGCGGGAAAGCTCAGCGGGGGCATGAAGCAGAAGCTCTCGCTGGCCTGCGCGCTCGTCTCGCGGCCGCGGGTGCTCCTGCTCGATGAGCCCACCACCGGTGTCGATCCCGTCTCCCGGCGTGAGTTCTGGGATGCCCTCGCGCATCTCTCCGCCGCCGGCCTCACGATCCTGGTGGCGACTCCCTACCTGGACGAAGCGGAGCGCTGCGGCCGGGTCGCGCTCATGCACAAGGGCGAGTTCCGGCAGCTCGGCACGCCCGCCGCGCTGCGCCGGAGTCTCGGGGCCAGGCGCCTGCAAGTGCAGGCGGAGCCGCTGGCCGAGGCCGAGCGCGAGCTGTCCGCCATGGCCGACCCCGCCCGCGACATCCTGGACGTGCAGCGCTTCGGCGACCGGCTGGACCTGCTCGCCCGGCGTCCGGACGACGCCCGGCGCCTGGTGGAGCGGCGCCTGCGGGCGGCCGGTGTGCGGGTCATCGACAGCCATGTCGACGAGCCCAGCCTGGAGAACGTCTTCGTGGCCAGCCTGCGCGCGCTGGGTGAGGAGCCCAGGCAGCCGCCGTTTCCGGGCGGGCGCGACGACGGCGGCCGGCGGGGGCAGGTTGCCATCGACGCTCAGGGCCTGACGAAGCAGTTCGGGGCCTTCACCGCGGTGCGAAACGTCAGCCTGCAGATCCGGTACGGCGAGATCTACGGTCTGCTCGGGGCCAACGGCGCGGGCAAGACGACCACGATCAAGATGCTCTGCGGCCTGCTCGAGCCTACCTGGGGGGCCATCCAGCTGGCCGGGGCCCGCGCGGACCTCCGCGCGGAGAACGTTCGCCAGCGGATCGGCTACATGTCGCAGAAGTTCTCGCTCTACGACGACCTCTCGATCCGGGAGAACCTGGAATTCTTCGCCGGCGTTTACGGCGTCCCCGAGCGCGAGCGCGACGAGAAGACGCGGTGGGTTCTGGCCTTTGCGGGCCTCGAGGACCAGCAGGAGCAGATCACCGGCCGTCTGCCCGGGGGCTGGAAGCAGCGGGTGGCCTTCGGGGCGGCCATCATGCACGAGCCCAGCGTGCTGTTCCTGGACGAGCCGACGTCCGGGGTCGATCCCCTGGCGCGGCGCGCCTTCTGGCGAATGATCAACCGTCTCGCCGACGCCGGCACCGCGGTGCTGGTCACGACCCACTATCTGGAGGAATCCGAGCAGTGCAACCGGCTGGGGTTCATGGCGGCCGGCGAGCTGGTGGCGGAAGGCAGCCCCAGCGCCATCAAGAGCCGGCAGCGCGGGCATCTGCTGGAGCTCATCGTCGATCAGCCGCAGCGCGCGGCCGACGTGCTCAAGACCGACGGCGAGCGCTGGCGCGTGTCGCTCTTCGGGCCCCGGCTCCACGTGATCACCGACGACGACGTCGAGGCCGGCCGGCGCGCCGCCGTCCGGGAGCTCGAGGCCCACGGCATCCGCGTCGCGGAGGTCCGGGAGCAGCGGTTCTCGCTGGAGGACGTCTTCATCAGCGTCGTGGAGAAGGCCCGCCAGGCCCGCGAAGCGTCCGTGCCGGCCTGAGGAGGAGCGGCGATCAGGCGCATCGTGTCCCAGACGCGCAAGGAGTTGATCCAGATCGTTCGCGACTGGCGGACGCTGACGCTGGCCCTCGTGCTGCCCGTTATTCTATTAATGCTGCTGAGCGCCGGCCTCACGCTGCGGGTCGACGACCTGCCCATCGTCGTGCAGGACCTCAGCGCGTCACCCGCCTCCCGGGATTTCGTGGACGCCTTCCGGGCGTCGCTGAGCCTCCACGTCGTGGCCTGGCCCGTCGATCGCCCTCCCGACGAGGCCCTGACATCGGGCGCTGCCCGCGCCGCGCTCATCATCCCGGCGGACTTCGGCCGCGACCTCGCCCGCGGCGTGGACACGCCCGTCCAGCTCCTGGTGGACGCCTCCGACGCCAACACGGCCAAGCTCACCGCCGGGTACGCCGCCCAGATCACCCGCGCCTACAACGAGCGGGCGGCGGGCGTGAGGCGGGTCGCGCTCGTCCAGACGGCGATCCGGCTCTGGTACAACCCCGGCCTGTCGTCCAAGAAGTTCTACGGCCCCGGTATCTTCGTGCTGGGCCTCTCGATGTTCCCGCCGCTGCTCGCGGCCCTGGCCATGGCGCGCGAGAGCGAACAGAAGACGATCCTCCAGGTCTACGTCTCCAGCATCTCCGCGCACGAGTTCCTGCTGGGCAAGGTCGCCGCCTTCACGGCGGTGGCGCTGGCGGAGTGCATGCTCATGCTCGCCGTCCTGTTCACCTACTTCGACCTCCGACTGGCCGGCGACCCCACGCCCTTCATCGTCGCCACGCTCCTCTATGCGTTCTGCGTGGCGTCGTTCGGCACGATGGTGGGAGCGACTGTCGCCAGCCAGGTGGCGGCGATGCAGCTCGTGGCGCTGGGCGGCTTCCTGCTGGTCTTCCTGCTGTCGGGGCTGCTCTTTCCGATCGAGAATATCCCGGCCGGGCTGCGGTGGATCTCGAACTTCGTCTGGGGTCGTTACTACATCGAGATCGTGCGGGACGCGCTGCTGCAGGGCGGCGGATGGCCGGCCGTGTGGCTCAAGGTCGTCATCATCGCCGTCATCGGCGCCGTATTCTACGCCCTCGCCTGGCGGAGCATGCGGCGCATGCAGCTCCGGGGCTGAGGGATGGCCAGCCTCTGGGGGCGTCTCCCGCAGCTGCGGCGGCTCCGCGCGCTCGTCGTCAAGGAGTTCAACCAGATCCGGCGCGATCGCCGTCTCGTCATCTCGCTCATCGCGCCGCCGCTATTGCAGCTGACGCTGTTCGGCTTCGCCCTGAGCGCGACGGTGACCAATCTCCGGCTGGGAGTCGTCGACGACAGCCGCACGCCGGTGAGCCGGGAGCTCGTCGCCGCCCTGACGGAGAGCCGGAGCTTCCGCCTGGGCGGCTACTACGCGACCGCCGACGAGCTCGGGACCGCGATCAGCCAGGGGAAGCTCGACGCGGGAGTGGTGATCCCGTACGAGTACGCGCGCGACCTGTGGCGCGGGCGCCCCACGACCGTCCAGTTCCTGCTGAACGCCGTGAACGCCTATACGGCCACGATCGCGCAGGGCTACGCCGAAGCGGTGATGCAGCGCTACAACGCCGATCTGCTCCGCGCAGGGTTCCCGGGGGCGGTGGACGGCACCGCCGGCCAGCCCGATCGCGGCCAGGTGCGGTTGATGCCGGCCTTCCTGTTCAACCCCGGCCTGGTCGACTCCTGGTTCATCGCCACGGGAATCTTCGGCCTGCTGCTCATCCTGAACAGCTCCTTGATCTCATCGGCGGCCATGGTGCGAGAGCGCGAGGCGGGGACGATCGAGCAGCTGCTCATGTCGCCGGCGAGCACGGCCGAGATCATCGTGGCCAAGATCACGCCGCTCTTCCTGCTCCTGTGCATGATGATGCTGCTGGCCGTGGCCGTGCTGAAGCTGGTATTCGGGGTGCCATTCCACGGGAGCCTGCCGTTCGTCCTGTTCGGGGGCGTGCTCTGCATCCTGTCGGGCATCAGCCTGGGCACGGTGATCGCCACGCTGAGCCGGTCGGCGCAGCAGGCCCAGCTCACTGCCTTCTTCGTCAACCCGCCGATGTCCTCGCTCTCGGGCGCGCTGAATCCGGTCGAAGCGATGCCCGACTGGCTGCAGCCCTTGACCATGCTCAACCCCATCCATCACTTCGCCACGATCGTGCGGGGAGCCATGCTCAAGGGCGTCGGCCTGGCCACGCTCTGGCCCAACGTCCTGGCCCTGCTGGTCTTCACGCTCGTCCTGGTCTCGTTGAGCATCTGGCGGTTCCGCAAGCAGCTCAGTTGAGCCGCGTCTCGGCCTCCTCGTTGGCGTCGTGTCTGCATCCCAGGTGCGTGGTAATGGTTGCCCGGCGGAGGTGACACCGCATGATCCGGAGGCTC